>CAZPXC010000065.1:0-8793 GCA_964590935.1 uncultured Methanosarcinales archaeon | reverse complement strand
ATTTAGAAAATTTCACTTAACAATTATAAGGACTTTAGTTAACCTCATATCTAAGTATGGCTGCAATGGCGCCGATATCCTTCAGCTGCACGCCTTCCCTTGTCTCAGTGCTGATGATCTTCACCTCGGTTGAGACAGGCTTTGCAAGGTTCTCAAAATCCTCGATTGCCTTGTCGCCGAGCACTTCAGACAACAAAAGGACCTCGACAGAGCCCATCTCCAGGTTTTTCTTGACATCGGCAGAGCCGTAGCTGACCATGGCAGGCTTCTTTGCAAGGAGGTTGAAGAACCTACTCATCACCTGTTTCTCGCCCACGATGTCCTCCTCAGCCAGCACATCCTCGCTCTTATCGAGGAGCTCCTGCAGCCCGAACTGGCCGGTATAGGATATGTCCTTGACAGCTATTATCTTCTTCTTGAGCTCATTCGGTATAAAGTTGCCATCTACAAAATCATATTTTGTCGGTCCGGGCCCGCCGACGATTATCCCCTTGATGTTCTCTTTCTCAAAGAACTCATCCTTGATCAGGGAACCAATCTTCTTGTAGAAATCTTTTGCAGCGTCCTCTCTGAGGCGCATGAACCTTGCCGCACTCTGACCGCCTGCGCGTGTCTTGCCTGGCACGTTTGACTTGGTCTTTGTCAGGGGTATGATGCTCTTGCCCTTGAGAAGAGCGATATCGCCCTCGCGCCTGTCCATCACGATGAGGCCGTATACCTCTTTTATGTCCAGCATGTCAGACAGCAGGTCAAGCACAAAGGTCTTGTCGCAGCGGTAGAGCCTGGTGTTCAACGGTTCAGGGGGCTCGATGCTGAACACCCTGAAGTCATACTTGCCCTCCTGCGGCGAGACGTTCCCGGAGAAGACTGCAAGCCCGTTCTCAGGCGTCTTTGGAAAAAGCCTTAGGTGCTGGATCATCTTTTCCAGCGCATCTATAACATTCTTTCTTGTTGACGCAGACTTGATGTTCGAGGCTGTGCCCTGCTCCTGGCCCAGGTGGCCGATTATCTTGTTCAGGTCATAACCCTTCGGAACATAGACTGTCACGAGCTCTGTGTGCCTGCCGCGGAACTGTTCAAGCTCCTTTATGAACTTTTTCAGCTCATACCTCTGCTTTGCTGATAATGCCATCCTAAACACCGAAAAAAAGCCCCCGGCGAGAATTGAACTCGCGACCTCGCGCTTACCAAGCGCGCGCTATACCACTAAGCCACGGGGGCATGGAACAAGCGATGGGCATCCATAATGCCCTCATATCACACTGCCTCTGGAAAAGTGAAATGTTTATAAAAGTTTTGAAAAAATATTTAAACTAGTGCATGCGATATCAGAAAGCATGAAAAAAGGGGTCTTTTTAGCCATAGCGCTTGCTGCAGTCGGCGTCTTCACATATTTTGTCCTTCAGCAGGATGTAAGGATGAAGATGGTATTCTTCTGGAGCGACTATTTTTTCTACGCCCTTTATGCAGCACTGGTCATCGCACTGCTGTTTATAATCTTCAGCTCGCTGAAAAAGATCTATCCTTTCCTTAAATACCCGTATTTTTTCATATTCCTTCCTGTTGCTTTTTTTCCTGCCCTGAAATGCTATTTCAAGGTGCCTTACGTGTTCTGCAGGGTCTGCCCTGAGCAGTGCCCATGGGGACATATGAGAAAAGCCCTTGTCCCTGGCTTTTTAGCAATCAACCTTGACAAGAGGTTCTGGTGCTACAGGCTGTGCCCTTTCGGGACTCTGCAGGACCACCAGGCAAATGCCTGCAGGCTAAGGTTGTCTGTTCCCCGTTGGATCAGGGGTATAAGGTATTTATCCCTGCTGTTTGCCGTTGCGATAGTTCTCATAACCATATTTGATGAGAGGTCCCCTGTTATCAGGTTTTTCTCATTAAACGAATATCTCCTGGCATCAGGGACCCTCCTTTTTGTGGTGGGGGTCTTCCTTTTCTCCTTTCTGATACCAAGGCTGTGGTGCAATTATTTCTGCCCGATAGGGACCACCTCTGATCTAATCCTGAAAGCAGAAGGACTGGTCCGAAAGAAGAATCAATAAAATTTAAAAAGAATCAATAAGTTCTGTTCTGCTCATGGGCAAGAAGAGATTCAGGAAAATACGCAGAACACCCCGTCAGGAAGAGAGGCGGAAAGCAGAACAAAAACCCCTTGAGGAGGCACCAAGAAAGGAGCGGTCCAAGGAGAAGGGACTCCTTGGCATTTATGACAGGCAGTACAAGAAGCTTCTCATAATCCCGTTCCTTATCCTGTTGCTTGCCCTTACACAGATAACTGTCCAGACAATACATACAGGGGACTTTCTCAACAAGGGTGTTTCGCTGAAAGGCGGGATAACTGTAACAATTCCCACTCAAAAGAGTATCGAAAGCCAGGCACTCCAGCAGCAGCTTACGAGCGAGCTGCCGGGCAACGAGATAAATGTCAGGATAATCAATACCGCGGGTGTGCAGACAGCTGTTGTCATTGAATCAGACATGACTGAAAGTGACCAGACCGCCCAGCTTCTTAGTACGCTGGAGAAAGACACAGGGATTGACAAGCAGACATACAGTGTCGATGTAATAGGCTCATCGCTGGGCGCGAGCTTCTTTAAGGAGATAATGATAGCACTTGCTATCGCTTTCCTTTTCATGGGGACGGTGGTCTTTATCTATTTCAGGACATTTGCACCGTCGCTTGCTGTAATCCTCGCAGCATTCTCTGATGTGGTCACTACCCTGGCCGTTGTTAACATAATGGGCATAAAGCTGTCCACAGCAGGCATCGCGGCCTTTCTCATGCTTATAGGATACAGCATCGACACAGACATCCTCCTTTCGACAAGACTCCTGAAAAGGAAGGACGGCTCAGAATTTGAAAGGCTCATAATGGCTGCAAAAACAGGGCTTACGATGAGCGCGACCACAATCGCTGCTGTCATCACAGTGCTCATATTTGCAAAATCAGAGGTGCTTACCCAGATAATGACCATACTCTTCATCGGGCTGCTTGCTGACCTGATAAACACCTGGATACAGAACGTCGGTCTGTTAAGGCTATATTTGGAGAAGAAAAAAATTGGGAAAAGTTAAGAAGATTGTGACAAACGTAAGGATTATCGTGCTTGTGGCACTTTTGGCACTGGCCGCCATATCAATCCATCCTAATTTTGACGCCACAGGCGTCGCCATCAGGACTGTGCTCAAGAACAGCTCGGCCAGCATAGCGGGAATGGAAAGCCCTGCTGCAACAGACAAGCCAATGTTCAGGGAAGTGATATATGAGATAAACAATAAGGCGATAAAAAATGTTGATGATTATATCAATGCCACGTCAAACCTGAAGCCCGGCGATTTGCTGAAGATCAAGACAAGGACAAATTTTGTGCACAGCGGTGACAAGAGGACCTTTTCCCTGTTCAAGCACGACGCCGAGTATACACTGAAAGTCCTGCCCATCTACAACGTCACTGTCCTCAACGAGACAGAGGAAGTGACTGTTCCCAAAACGATACAAGTTAACGAGACGATAAACGGGACCAATGTAACCGTAAACAAGACAATAAACGTCACAGAGACAAAGAACAAGATAAAAAAAGACATCATCGGCGCTCAGGATATCGGGCTTAAGGTATATGATGCGCCCGAAACCAACATAAAGAAGGGCCTCGATCTCCAGGGCGGGACCAGGGTGCTGCTCAAGCCTGAAAAGCAGGTGTCTGATGACGATCTTGATCTGATAATGGACAACCTCAAGCAGCGCCTCAATGTCTTCGGCATAAGCGATATTGTCATAAGGGCTGTAAAGGACCTTTCAGGAAACAAGTTCATCCTGGTCGAGGTCGCAGGAGTCAATGAAGAAGAGGTAAGAGACCTCATATCAGGCCAGGGGAAATTCGAGGCAAAGATAGGCAACGAGACTGTGTTTAGGGGTGGTGAGGACATCAAGTATGTCTGTAGGAGCGCTGACTGCAGCTATGCAGTAGACCCGAGAAGGCCCTGCGGACTTGGCAGCGATAACCTATGGCACTGCACGTTCGAGTTTTCCATCACCCTGAGCCCTGAAGCTGCAGACCGCCAGGCAAACCTGACAAAGTCGCTGAAGGTGGTGACAGAAGACGATGAGCAATACCTTAACGAGTCCCTCAGGCTGTTCCTTGACAATGAGCTTGTGGATACCCTGCGGATCGGCGCAGACCTTAAAGGAAAGGCTGTAACAAGCATCGCCATATCCGGGCCTGGCACAGGCGATACGCAGCAGGATGCAATACTTGACAGTGCCAAGGCCATGAAAAAGCTGCAGACCCTGCTTGTTACAGGCAGCCTGCCTGTCAAGCTTAATGTTGAAAAGATTGACACAATATCCCCTACGCTAGGTGAAAAGTTCCTCAACAATGTCCTCTTTATCGGGCTTCTTGCCATGCTGGCGGTCACAGCGGTCGTGGTTATCAGATACAGGGAGATCAGGATTGCAGTACCCATGATAATAACCATGCTGTCAGAGGTGGTGCTGCTTCTCGGCCTTGCCGCACTCATTGGCTGGAACCTTGACCTTGCGGCAATTGCAGGAATCCTGATTGCAGTAGGAACTGGGGTAGATGACCAGATTATCATCGTGGATGAGATAAAGCAGAAGCTATCCTCACAGCTTATCAACTGGAGAGAGAGGATAAAGCGCGCATTCTTCATAATCATGGCGACTTATGCCACAACTGTCGTCGCGATGCTCCCGCTGTGGTCAGCAGGCGCAGGCATTGTAAGGGGCTTTGCCATAACGACTATCCTCGGCGTTACTTTCGGCGTGTTTGTCACAAGGCCGGCTTTTGCCGAGCTCGTAGAGATACTGATGAGCGAGTGATTAGCCAGCGCCGGCTCTATCTATTTTTCCGTAAATTTTAAATATTAATTACTTTATATGCGCACTTAATGAAAACTTCAGACAGCAGGGTCCCGCACCATATCGGCATCATAATGGACGGCAACAGGCGTTTCTCGAAGAGGCTTATGCTCAAGCCGTGGAAAGGCCATGAATGGGGTGCAAAAAAGGTCATCAAGGTGATGGAATGGTGCAGGGAGCTGGGCATAAGGGAGCTCACGCTTTATTCATTCTCAATACAGAACTTCAACAGGCCGAAAGAGGAGTTTGATTATCTGATGAGCATCTTCAAGAAAAATTTTGAGAAGCTCAGGCATGACACGCGCCTTGAAAAGTTCGGCATCCGGATAAATGTCATCGGCAGGCTGTGGATGTTTCCTAAAGAGATACAGGAGAAGATGGAGCAGGTAATGGAAAGGACCAGGCATAATAAGAACTACATTGTAAATTTTGCCATGGCCTATGGTGGCAGAGAAGAGGTTATCGATGCCACGAGAAGGATAGCAGAGCAGGTAAAGAACGGGAAGCTTGATATTGAAAAGATAAACGAGGAGACGTTCTCCAGGAACCTTTATTTCAGCGATGAGCCTGACCTGATAATTAGGACCGGCGGCGAGAGAAGGACAAGCAACTTCCTGGCGTTCCAGAGCGCTTATTCTGAATGGCTCTTCATAGACAAGATGTGGCCTGAGTTCAGCAAGCATGACTTCAAGAGGGCCATAAAGGATTTCGTGGCCAGGGACAGAAGGTTCGGAAGATAAGTAACCATATCAATCGAATTTTTTCACCCTTTCTACAACCTCATTGATGATCCAGTCAGGTGTTGATGCACCAGCTGTAACCCCTCTAATATCACTGTTCCTGAACCACTCCCCATTCAACTCATCTGCTGTCTCTACATGCCTTGTCTCAGCAATCCTGCTGCATATCTCTCTGAGCCTCCTTGTGTTAGCGCTGTTGTATCCGCCGATAACGAGCATCATGTCGACATTTTTTGCAGTGCTTCTTGCCGAGTCCTGCCTGAGCCTGGTAGCATTGCATATTGTATTGTATATCATTGACCCGGGCGATAGTTTCCCTAATACCATTGCAGCCCTGTCAAAATGCTCCCTGACCTGGGTTGTCTGGGACAAGAGGGCAATCCTTGGCCGGTCCTTAAGGATATCCAGAAGCTCTTTTGCATCCGACACTGCGACCGCATTGCTCAGGCTGCCGGTGACTGCCCTTACCTCAGCATGCTCCCTGTCGCCAAGGATTACGACGCTATGACCTTTTTCTTCAAGTTCAATGGCCTTTGAATGGAGCTTCTTGACAAGAGGGCATGTCGCATCGATTATCTTTATGCCCTTTTTTTTCAGCCTGGATATTATTTCCTGGGCAGCGCCATGCGCAGAGATTATGACTGTTCCGCAGCTGATATTGTCTGCTGTATCAATGAACTCTATCCCCCTTAGTTTTAATTTCTCAACGACCTGGGGATTGTGGACAAGGCTGCCAAGCACGTATATCCCGGAGCCCTTGCCACCCTTCGTTTTATTGACGATATCCAGGGCTCTCTCTACGCCTGAACACAGACCCAGGCAGTCTGCCATCACCACCTTTTTCATCAATATTCCCTCTTGACGACATAATCTGCCAGGCCAAGGAGAAATCTTTTCCCATCCGACCTTAGTGCAGAACCATAGATCACTGATTTTGACTTTTCTTTCAACTCAAAAGCAAGCTCTTTTGTATAATCCATCGCCCCTGTGGCAGCAACAATTTTCCTTAGCTTTGCAAGCTCAGCGGCTGTGATGTCTTTGTTTCCCAGGCATTTCAATATAAATTCCCTGTCTCTCTTTTTGGCTGTAGCAGTTGCCCTTACAATAAGCAGTGTTTTCTTGCCCTCCCTGATGTCAGAGCCGACAGGCTTGCCTATCTTTTTCCTGCTCCCGAAAAGCCCGAGCAGGTCATCATGGAGCTGGAATGCCTTTCCAAGGCTGATGGCATATCTGCTCAATAGCTTTAATTCCTTTTCCCCTGCGCCTGCAAGGACCGCACCTATCTGTAGCGGAGCCTCAAAAGTATATACAGCGGTTTTCAGCTCATAGAGCCTTTGTATGTCATTTTCAGCAACATCAGGCTCAAGCGCAGCCCTAATATCGATTATCTGCCCGAAGCATGTGTTGATCACAGCTTTGTTGAAAATGCTGATGGCTCTCAGTTTTTTTTTTACAGGAAACCTCGATTGCAGGATTGCCTCGCTTCCAAGGATGGAGAGTATGTCGCCTGCAACCAGGGCCATGCTCTCGCCAAAGCGCTTTGCATCCCCTGCCCTGTGGTGCCTTTTGCACTTGTTCTCATATATCTTGTGCATGGTGAGGTATCCTCTCCTGAGCTCATCCTGGTCCATGATATCATCATGGATAAGAAGGAAAGATTCCATCAGCTCGACAGCTATCGCAGCATCGATAATGGCATCCTCATTCTTTCCGCCCAGTGCCTTGTAGCCGAATATCACGAGGATCGGCCTTATCCTCTTGCCGCCTCTCATGTTGAATTCCATAATATGCTCCATCATGTCAACTGAGCTTGGGGAGATGTCCTTTACCCTGCGGATTCTCTCCTTTAAGAAGACCCTGAGCCTTTTTTCGACAAGTGTCCTGTATTTTTTTATCGTGTCATGGATATCCATTATCTCTCTCCCATCACATGGACCAGCATCCTGCGCTTTCTCGGCCCGTCAAGATCAACAAAGAATATGCGCTGCCATCTGCCAAGGACAAGCGATGAGCCGATTACAGGGATGCTCTCGCTTGCTCCCATGATTATAGCCTTGAGGTGGGAATGGGCATTTGCAGGCTCATCAACAGGCACATCATGCCTTTTCTCGATATTATCATGCATATAGCTCTTAAATGGCGGTGCCTTTTTTTCAAGAAACCTCTTTATGTCTTCTATGAGGCCGGCCTCGTTCTCATTGATTCGTATAGATGTCGTTGTATGGGTCGTATATATGTTTGCGATCCCGTTTTTTATTCCTGAACTCGAGACAATCTCCCCTACTTTGTCTGTAACATCTATAAAATCAGTCTTGTCGCTGGACTCGACTGCAATCTCCTCAGTGCATATCTTCATCATATTGGGGAAGAAATTCAGTCATATATATAATTTGTGAACCTGGAAAATAACCTTATTCACTGAATACCTGGGCCTGGAACTTATAAAGTTTGGCGCCCGGCTCTTTCCATGCATCCCTGGAAAGGCCTGCCTTCAGGCCGATATAGGCCAGGTATTCATTGACCTCCCAGCCCTGCTCGACTGGCACCTGAGGGAGAAGCAGGCCTGAGAAATGGCCTGAGCGCAGGATGAGCCCGTCCTTGCCGATCTTTATCTTATCTGGGTATTCTTCTGGTCTGGCAACATCAATGAGCTGCGGCTCGGTAAGCACAGACACCTCGATTTTTATACTGCCAAGCTCCCTCTTCTCAAGCGGAGGGAATCTTGGGTCATGGAATGCAGCTGCCCTCGAAGCATCGATGACAGCCTTGTACAGGGGCATGACCTGCTCGATGTATCCTATACAGCCGCGCAGCTCGCTATTCTCGTGCAGTGTCACGAATACTCCCCTCTGCTGTGAAAGTTTTTCTGTATCCACTGTACTAGGATACTTATCAGAAAAAGATGTTGCGATAGATTCCCTTGCGAGCCTGACCAGCTTTAGCCCATCATCAGGAGCAATCATTTTATTTCTTTCTGAAACCCTTTGAGGAAATCATCATTCTGTTTCTTCAGCTTTTTCACAGTGTCAAGGATGACCTTTTTTGGATCTGACTTCTTGGTTTCCAGGATAAATGTCGGCTCATCAATATCCGGATGGGCCACAAAATAAGAGGCTGCACTGACGTTGTTGTTTGTTCTCAGGATGTCTCTCAGTGCATTGCATAATG
>CAZPXC010000064.1:0-8972 GCA_964590935.1 uncultured Methanosarcinales archaeon | reverse complement strand
GCCTATCTTCTAGTCAATCCATAAGCGCGGTCCTTCTTGTCTCTGGCAGGTCTTTTTTTATCCTGAAGCAGGCCCGTTCCTCAGCTCCTTCTGTTCTTAAGTCCTGCAGCTCTTCGACAAGCCAGGACGTGCCGTCATTTTGTCTTGGACACACGCCGTCAGACAGCTCTATTATGAGGTTATCGATCCCCAGGGCATAGACCGCAGATAGCAGATGCTCAACCATGACCACTTTTTCAGTCTCTCCACGTATGCCTATGCAGCTTGCCTGACGCAGGTATCTCCAGCTGTTATAATGAAAAGCCCTGTTGATGTCAACAGGTATGTATTCATTTTTTACCTTAAAGACCCGGCCGACGTTATCATCTGCAGGATGGAACTGTACATCGCTCCTGTTTCCATTAAAGACATTAACTCCCTTCCTTTTTCCTGATGATTGCTTTATTGTTACCTGTTTCTCCATAATCACTGCGGGATAGTGAATCATTTATAAATGTAGCTGTATTCTGTTATAATCAAAGCGTGCTGCCTGGGCTCTGACCAATTGCCACTCCCCGGATATTACAAGCATAAAGCTTATTAAACAATCATTTATTTCTATCCTGGATGTATCGTATAGTTCAGAAGGTTGAAAAGCGTGATCTGCTTGCTGCCAGAGAGACCGGGATGATTCCTGTTTCTGTGCAGCAGGATAAATATCTGAGGTTGTACAATCCATACGGGTATCAAACAGCTGATGCAGGCGAAGATGAGGAAAAGGGCTCAATACAGGATGAGCTTGCGTTAAGGATCTATGACATTGTTGTCAAGCTTGACCCTTCAGTTATCCATGGTTCGCATCATCCTGAACTTGCCAGGGAAAAGGCATGTATGATAAACCCCATACTGGACAATATAGGGATAAATAAGGTCACGGTCAGGCCTGACCACATGAAAACAATCTATGAGATAAAGTACAAGGGACTGGAAGCGCTTGCGAAGCTGTATGAGAACATGGACCTGTCAACTTCTCCCAGAGATACCGATCCTTCTTATGCTGATGAGCATCACGCCATAGTACAGAAGATAATGAGCATCTTCGGGGATGTACCGATACTTCTTTTTGGTTCCCGAAAAACGGATTATGACACAAAGGTATACCCTGAAAATATGACATTATCGACATACAGGAGCTTAGAAGACCAGCACTATACAGTCGGTGATAGGGATCTTGAGATGATCATCGTACCCAGGAGATTTGGCAGGGCCTTTGAGTATTCAGATGCAGCTGCAAATGCCAGCAGGGATACGACCCGGCTGATCAATGGGCATATAGAATTCCCTGTGATCGAAGAGGAGAGGCTTAAGCAGCTGAAGCTTGTAAGGATAGGGATATCCCTCCTGGATCTCAGGTATCGTCTGACAGAGCAGGGGTTCAACGAGTGCCTGGGCAATCCCAGGAGAATAAGGAGCAAATGCAAGGCACCTCATTTTGCCGCCAAGTACCTTGAACCTATACTCATGAAAGATGTCGGGCCAGGATCAAAAGTAAGCTACTCCAATCCCACGACAGATGCAGAAGTATTTGACATGCTGGTTGAAGCAAATCTCTCTTTTGATGCGGTGTTGGATGAGTATTTAAAAATATGTGACTTGGGGTTTTAATGTTCAAGGTTTGAGCCTATACTAACTCAAGCATTATCTGAGTTTTAGGATAAAGCCAAATATACCAAAAGATTTATATATCAGTTGATACTTTATAGTTATCAATAAATATAAATGAGTGATAAAAATGCCTAAACTTGAATTTACCAACAATGAGATGATTGAAAAAAAAGACCATAAAATAAGAAGGTATCCGAACCTTAACACTGTCCTGATGGTAGAGGATTTTCTAAAAGAACATAGAGACATGCCAATAAAAATTACAGAATTAAAACAGAAATTGCCAAAACAGATTATGCACCAGACATTAAAGGTTATTTTGGAGTATCTTTTCAGAAGCGGAAAAATCATATATGGTCCCAGGGGGATCCAATGGATATATTCAGAACCAGAACATCTGAAAAAGATGATGGAAAATACTTTGGAAATCTAAGATGTATTTAGGTAAAGAAGTCAGAATTTTACTGAAAGGCCAGGCAAAAGACAGCTACCTTAAATTAAAACTAGCAAAGAGAGGAAGAGAGCGTAACGATTACTTGATAAATTACAGAAAAAAGATAGGAGACGAAACAGATTCAAACAAACATAGAGTCTTTGCTGAATTATTGTTCGGTGATGGTGTTCAAAAAACAATATCTGAGTCTACTAATGAGCAACAATGATTATTAATATTTTCAATAATAATGTAAGGGAATTTTATTGCTAACAGAATCTTTATGTGAAAGTATATAGTAAAAGAATTAATATATTATTAGTATATTCACTCAAAATACATAGATATTTTCTTATCTCCTTTGAAGCTATATTTTCCAGACATTGTTGATTCATCAGTTTTATAGGGTATTTTTTTAGTAATTCCTAGTTTAGATAATTCTCTTCTTACTCTCATAACATCTTCTTTATCGTCATAATCCTTTGTGTATACACAAATAACATGGTCTTTTCCCTTCTTCAAAGGAGATGGCATGGCAGTCGATACTTTGGAACTTCCCCCTAATTTGCCTTTGATTGTAGCCACTTTTATTTTATCCCAAATATTATTAACCTCACTAGGTGCACAAAATACCAACCATTTACCAACTTTGGATTTTAATTTTCCTTCTTTTAATAGTCGCATGGCTTCTTTATGTGATATTTCTTTTCTAGGTTTTTCTAGAATTCCACTTAAATCCGAATCTCTATGTACCATTATCCAAGGCATATCATTAACTTCAGTCGGTTTCATATTCCCAAACAAGTCGTTATGTATAGACATTATAATAATACCAATAATTATGCACTACAATAGTCCGTGCTTCCTTAAATATTTTATTGTAATGATAACCAGTAAAATAAAAATAAAGACAGAGATGCCAAAAAGTTGAATAATTGAAATTTCAATGGGTGTAAATAGATTTATAGCTAATTTCAGCCCTTCTCGTGCTAAATCAATTGAGTTGTATGTTGCATTATAAGGCATTTCTATCATCATTGCCACAATTGCTTGATTTCTAACTTTGGTTAATTCATCAGGACATGGGACATTCAAAATAAGTTTCTGTAGTTCATCAAAAGTTGGTAAATCTTTAATATCAAGGTCTCTTTTCTCATGGCGCCCTACTTCTAGTCTTTTTACTTGTTCAGGATAGGATTCCCCACCATTCAGCCACTTGTAGAAAGACCTTATGTACATCTTTGTGATGTTTAAAGTTTGTGGTTTAAGGGGTTTATTGGTAATTTCATTACCACAGTCTTTCAAATAAGCAATATAATTGAGCAGTTCATAGTCAGTAATTTCCAGGTAGGGTTTTTTGAAAGCCCTTGACATTTTGCTTAATGTCCTGATGTAATTTGCAATAGTATATAGGCTCCTTATCTTCTTTGCATGGTTATCCATCCATTTGATAAACTCATGCAATACCTCTCTATGCTCTTGAATCAGAATATATTGACCATTCTTATGTTTACAATCAACATATTTCTCTATGAGTTTGGTAAGTCCATCTTGCCTCTGTTCTGCTTCCTCTTCAGCTTGATTATAGGCAATTTGATTATGCTGAGTATTACATTTCATTATGAAAACCTCGCTAATTGGTAGAAAGACCATCATTTATAAACAAGTCAGGTCTTTGTTGTAACGTAGAAAATAATAATACTCAGCACAGTTATTTATACATATAAAGATACTGGTTCAAGACCATAGCAATAAATCAATAACAGCTGTCAGGAGGCAGGGAGCGGCTGGGGCCTGTAATCTGCCTTGGTGCTGGCGATGATTACAGCGCTTGCCAGGATCATCACCAGCCCGAGGATCTGCAGGAAGTTAAATGTCACATCTAGGAACAAAAACTCTGTAAGAGCTGTAACAGCGGGCGATATCGTCAGCATGGTCGCTGCGATTGTCGGCCCCTCGAGCTCTATCCCCTTGTAGAAGGTTATCACCCTCGTCCCGCTCAGGATTCCTGAAAGTATGACCCATATGATCCCGTTCTGGAGGGATGAGATATGCTGCAGCCCGAAAAGCGGCACGACCATCAAGAGGAACAGTGCCCCGAAGATGTACCTTCCGAAAGTCACTGTCAGGGATTTTATCTTTTTCATGGTCTTTTTTGCATAGACATTGCAGAAGCCCACAAGAGGGACAGAGATAAACAGGATCCAGTCGCCCTTGTTCGGCATCTGGACAAAGCCCTTGCTGGTCAAAAGCACAAGGCCGAAGACCATGGCGATAAAAGACGGGAAGAACAACTTTGACAGCCTCTCATGCAAAAAATAAAATGCAAATATCAGTGTCGCTGCAGTGTACATCCCCTGCATGACCCCTTTGTCTGTCGCAGTCGTATAGTTCAGCGCAGTGATGGTCAGGATCACTGAAAGCCCTGAGGCCAGCGAGCCTAACACAACAAGGTGTTTTATGTGCTTTTTTTCAAATCTTAAGGATTCCTTTTTCTTCAGTGAAAACCATATAACAGCGACAAAGCACAGCCCGAAAAATATCCTGAAGAATGAGAAGACAGACGAGTCAACGCCCTTGCTTATCCCTATCTTATCTGTTATATGCGTAAACCCGAAAGTAAGCAGCGCTATACTCAGGTAGATTATGCCCTTTAGCTCCATACTGGAATGGATTGGGATTCACTTGTATATAAAATATTCTGTATCCCTATAGCAGGCCCTTACACTGGTCACAAAGATTATAAATACATGCTTTGATATCTCTGGATCGTCTCTTTTTTTCTCTGCTGTAGCAGCTCCTTTTCGTAACGGATCTTCATATAATACATTTCATTGAACAAGTCCCTGCTGAAAAAAAACCGGTATTTTATGGGCTCGCCCTTCGAATCAGCTAACCCACAGGACCTTAAGGTATGAAGCAGCTCGGGATTTTTGAATCCTGCAATCTCTTCCGGGCTGAACGAGCCGTCGCACCCGTTCCTCGATGCATTGATGCACCATTCCAGCGTGACGGTGGAGACAGGGTCCAGGACATTAATTAATCATCAGCAGTGATCATTTCCGGGAAACATGGATAACAGGCTTCCTGCATATATACTCACCTCGGGTCAAGCCCGACAAGCATGTTCCTGCCTGTATAGAAGTCTGTCTCATTGGCCTGGAGCTGGTAGCTTATGCTCATGCTGTTAAGCGCTGTCATGTTGAAGCTCCAGTAGTATGCTGTGCCGTTGAAGCTGCCAGACACAGGCTCAGAGTAGTCCGGCATCACGGAAAAGCCGCTGGCATTGAACCCGTCATCCACAAAGGAATATACCGTAGCGGTCCTGTTTGCCGTGCAGTTGACATTGTAGCCTGCAAAGATGGTCTGGCTGAACCTTCCCTCGCCGATATTCGAGGTCAGCGCATAGGCTGTTACATCGATAAAGTACTTGTTCAAAAACACCGATTTTATATTGTTGCCCTGTGTGCCGTCATTTGTCTGGTTCACCCATACAGAGACGTTGTAGTAGCCCTCTGCAGCAGGCATCCAGCTGAAGTTGACAAGCATGGTCCAGTTCTTGGTTATGTTGGTGAAGGACCGGCTATCGTAATAAGAGCCGTTTATCAGCAGCACGACGCTGGTGTTGGTGAAGTTGTCGCCTATGTTGCTTATGTTCCCCTGGACATGGATTATCGTCTCAGGATGGCACGAGCTGTTCAATGGCAAAATTATGCTCTCAACCGCGATGTCTATGCCTCCGACTGTCACGTTTACAGAGTCGATGGAAGATATCATCTCCGAGGTGTTCGCTGTGACATTGATCATCATTACGCCGAAAGTCGCATTGCTGCCTATGTTGACATACCATGATACTGACCTGCTCTCGTTCGGCGCAAGCGTGCCCAGCGGGACCACGCTGCTGTTCCCCGAAGCAAGGGACCAGTTATAGGGTATGTACATAGTAAGGTTAATGTTGGTGGCGTTCTTGTTTCCCATGTTGGTGATGTTTGCTGTAAAGAGCCTGTCAACATCGTTCCTGTAAACCTTTGCCGGATATGTTGTCCATGAAAGGTTGAGATAGGCCCCGAGCACCGAAAGATTGAACACCGCAGAGGAGCCCTCATTATGAAGAGAGCTGTTGTCTGTGCAGTTGATGCTCCAGTTGTAAACCGCAGGCGCCACGTTCTGCGTCGTGAAATTGAGGGTCTTATTCAGGGTGATAGTGCTGTTTGTCATGTAGACCTTCGAGTTCAGGATGAGGGAGCAGTTGGCAACACCGCTCGGGTCTGTCACATTATAGTAGAAGACTATTATGCCATAGCTTGAGTTGCTGTTGTTCAGAGGAGACTCGAGGTTAATCACAGGCCCGAGCGAGTCGTTAATGACCACTGTATCGTTTTCTGATATTGGCAGGGTCTGGTTAGCTGCGCAGCCGACCTCCCAGTAATATACGCCTGTCTGGCCAAATGTCCTGTTATAGTAATAGTTGCCCGAGCTAAGGTTCCTCGTCATATTATATGTGGTACCATAATCGACGGTGATATTGCATGTCCCGTTTATGGGGTAGCCGTACTGGTCTGTATAGTTTGCCCAGAAATACACGTTCTGGTACTCATACCTTGTCCCGTTCGGCAGATCTGTCGAGTCCCAGATGTCAAGGTTGACAAGGGCATTGGTCACGTTTATCGTCCCGTTCAGTGACGTGGTGTTCGTCACGTTGTAGAACTGCTGGTCATTGACCCTGCAATGAATAACATCAATGCCCACGCCCGCCGTGTACTGGTAGATAAATTGCGCCCAGCCGTTCGGTCCTGTTATTGCAGAGCCGATATCGCCGTAGAAGTCAGTGTCAAACGTGACATTGACACCCTCCATCGGGAGCGAGTAATTGTAGTCGATGACCTGACATCTGAGGGTTATGTCCTCATAAGTATAGGTCGCGTTCGGTATGCTGCTCTGGTTAAGCTCGACCCATGACCATATCTCTGTGGTGTTGATTGGCGTGCCGTTCTGGTGATAGTAAAAGTCATCTGCGTATATCCTCCAGCCGAGGGGTCCCGGCTGGACTGATGTGTTAATATTTACAGTGAAGTTCGCCCAGGAAGCATTGCCTGTCAGGTTTATCATGCCCGCCATTGTGCTATTGGTCCAGCTGCCTGTCTCATTGGTGGCCAGCCACGCGCTACCCAGCTTGTAATTGTCTGTCCAGTATGCAGCATACGTGACATCCTGGCCGCGATATATCCTGCCCTCAGGGACCTGGAGAACAGTGGTGTACACAGGAGGCACCTCATCCTTGAATACAGAGAACACGAAGCTGGCGTTCATGTAAGAGCCGTCCTCGTTGCGCAGGATCGTGCCATTGCTTGAGCTCAGGCTTAGGTATATCCTGTATGTGCCGTTAGAGCTGTTTGTCGTGTTCCATGCACCGTTGCTGTTGAAGACCGACCTCAGGTTGATGATGCCGTTCGGCGAAAGGCTATAGCTGTCGTTGACTACAGTGGACACAGGGTTCCATGAGCTTCCGTTGTAATACTGCACCTGTATCTGTAGGAGGGGGTAAAACACCGTTGAGCCGTTGTTTATGGTAAAAGAGCTTTCGGTGTTGACGCTGCCAACAGATTCCTCTGAATAATCAGCGATTCCTGTTGTCAGTGTTATTCCCTGGAGGTATTCCGGGCCTGAGCAGTCCATATGGTTGTCGGTATCGAGGGTGGTTATGTTTACCACTGAATCAAAACCGTAGTTGTTGGACGGGTCGCCGTTTCCCCAGTTCATCTGCACAGGGCTGGGTGCGCCAGTCCAGTCACCCCTGCTTATGTCCAGGATGCCGTCGCTGTTAAAGTCCCAGACAGAGCCGTCTCCCCAGTCGTTCTTGTCAAGACCTGTGCCTGTGTTTATATAGACCTCGGTGAAGGTACCGGTTCCCTGGTTCCTGTAAAGGTAGATGCTCGCTGCTGCTCCCTGGATAAATACGTCAAGGTCGCCGTCATTATCATAGTCTACGACGAACATTGCATGTGTGTCAAGGTTCCGGGAATTTATGGCCCCGGCATCAGTGAACGACGCTGTGCCTGAGCCGTCTCCAAGATAGAGGTAAACCGGCTGGTTGTATGTGTTCGCCAAGATATCCATATGGCCGTCACCGTTGAAGTCACCGCACGCGACCTGCCGCTCTGCACCGGCCCCGACATCAATATCAAGATCAACATCGGCAAATGTGCCGTCCTTCTTGTTCCTCAGCAGCCTCAGGTTGCCTCCTGACTGGTCCACCACCAGGTCTAGATAACCGTCCTCATTGAAGTCGCCCTGGCAGAGCCCGCCCCACGTGCCGGGGTCAGAGTAGCTGTAGGTGTTGGTAAAGTCCCATGACGCATCGCCGTTGTTCTCGTAGTAGTCAAACCTGTTATGAGTGTCGTCAGCAAGGAAGAAATCATAGTCCCCGTCATTGTCAAAGTCCGCGATATGTACGCTCCTCTCATAGCGGCCGGTGTTCTCATCTGTCCAGGAGCCGAAGCTTCCGTTGTACAGGCTGTACGCATGGTGATAGTCGCCGTTCCCGCCGCTGTCAGAACCGGCGCAGATCATATAGTCTTTTGGCATCGAATAGCTTGCCGGGTCCTTGTTCCCGTTCGCATTGGTATCAAAGTACACGTAATATGTATAGGTGGTATCCTTGTCAAGTGTCGGCCCGGAAGTCAGCTTCCACCTCACCATTGCTGTCCCAGAGTCAAGCCAGCGCAGGACGTCGCTTCCCAGGATGTTGCCCTCTGAATCCGTCACCCGGACAGAGTCATGGTCGATGCTCCCGCTGGCTCCGATCTGGGAGAGGAGCTGCGTGAAGTTGAGCAGCTGCTTTACCACTGTGTTGTTGCCCCTAGGTGCATAGCCAGTGTCAACACCCACATCTACC
>CAZPXC010000063.1:0-9126 GCA_964590935.1 uncultured Methanosarcinales archaeon | reverse complement strand
TGTGTCATTATCGGAGGAGACACTGCGCATCACAAGGATGGTGACGGTTATCATGACTCCCTGTCATATGATTACCAGTGCAAACTTGCGGACGGGACAACAAAGGATGTAAAATGCAGGTGCGACCTGTATCCGACTGACAAAAACAAACATGAAGATGACACATGCTGTAAATAAGGCGCGCAAAGATAAGAGAGCAGGACTGAAGATCACCCTCTCAACCTTGATTGACCTTGTGCTGGTCTCATTAGCCCTTCTTCTGTTGTTCAGTATATACAAGGGCGTGGTCGGCCTTCTGGGAAACTCGGATAAAGAGCAGGCGACTGTGCGTAATTTTCAGGAGCTGGGCGATCAGATAAAAGAGATGCAGGTCGGATCTTCAGAGGAGATGCCGATCTATGTTGAATTGCAAAAGTTCATTGTCGGGTTCAAGCGTGGTGAGAGCATCATCTATCCAAGGTATTGCCAGGCTGTCGTGTACAATAAGCTGATAACCAAGCCAGCTGTATGCGGCGACAAGCCCTGTCTTTGCCTGTGTGACAGACAAAGCGCAAAAGATAAGAACGCCTGCGAAGAGGGTGCACAGTGCATCACCAATTTTGATGGAGATTTTGATTTTACAGGAAGCTCGACAGGCCCGATATGCAGTTTTGCCGTTGTCACAGGACAGGACAAGCCCCAGACCATCTTTATCAGGAAACGCGATAAAGAGGTCCTGATATGCTCTGAAGAATGCAGCTGAAACAATAAACTATATATATGCCGTTTGGTTGAATGATTCTATGCATAATAAAAAGAGGAACAGGAAAGGGTTTTTTATATCCTACTGGGTTCTGATCGAGGGTTTACTGATAAGCATAGCAATAGTTGCTACATTCCAGTACATTAATGGAGTCAAGAATGACACTTTGTTCGAGCAGAAGTATTTTGCCAGGGACCTTGCGCTCATGGCAGACACAGTAAGCACTGTTCCAGGCGATGTAACATATACATACAGTGACAGCAAAGCTGACCTATCTGCTTATGAATATCATTTTACAAAAAACCTGGTAGAGATAAAAGAATCCGGCAAGGATCTGTCAGTTACATACCCTTTTTACTATGACAATTCTCTCTCGCCCAATTTTCAGAGCATACTGAAGCCGGACCAGATCGTTTTCTCCAAAAAAGGTGCCTCACTTGATATCAGCAAAACATCTGGAAAGAAACCAGCTGCCGAATTGTGTCCAGCTATTGATACAAAGGGCACATTGAATATCATCTCGGTAGATTCTTCTGATGGGGCGTGGGATATGGCTGACAGACTATACAAGAGATTTTTGGCGATGCCAAACGCCGGCTTTCAGTTAAGCCTGACGAGACAACAGGATCCTACGGCTCTAGAAGATAGGCTCGACAAGATATCAGGGACAACAGATGCTGTTGTCAGCTTTGATGTTTCAGACCAGGATGTTATTCACGTCTACGCTTCAAAAAACAGCTTTCAAGACAGTGATAAGCTGGCCTGTCTGATCATTAATAATCTTAAAGATGAGTTCCAGTCTGTTCCTGCATACAGGCTGGAGTCTGAAGAGAAAATCATCAACAAACATGGCGTGGGAGTAAAGGTTGTTGTAAAAAATGACAAGGCACCGGATAGGGTCACAGCCGCTGTACTTGATGCACTGAGGGAGTATAATGGATAAAAAAGCCGGGATAACCTTCAGCACCTTGCTTTTTTCATTTTTCAGGCTGTTCATCCTTTTCCTGGTTGCCTTTTCACTGGTGTTGTTTGCGCATTTTTTCGTTAAAACGAAGATTGACATATCTGATGCTGAATCAGGGATCTTTGCGCAAAGCATTATCAATTCACCGAACGGCATTTCTTACAAAGACCCGGTTACGAAGAGGGTATACCCTGGTATTGTTGATTACACGACATTTTCCAACAAGGCAGGTCTTGAAGCGCAGCTTAATAATGCCCTTTATCTTGAAAAGAACAGCATAATAGCTGGTGCTATTGAGCTCTTGACAGTTGATATGAAACCTTACAGGTCCCTAAGCCCAATATATTATAACAAGGACTATTATGATGTCTGGTATACAATGGGCAAGACAGGATATATGGGTCTTGGCAGTGCGAAGATACGGGAGAAGTTATATCCTGTATTGATAAGAGACTCAGGTGAGCTGAAGCAGGGTATTTTAAAGATAACGATAGCCATCCCAAATAGCTAAAATGCTAAAACAAAAAAGAGCAGGATTTGCGCAACCGGTAATAGATTATATGGCAACCATAATCATCATATTAATTATCATTATATTCTTTATTCTGTTTAACATATCTGAACGTAGTTATAAGGTAAATATTAACCAGCAGGCAGGAAATGCCGATGCAGGCATCATGCTGCATAACCTCCTGAGAGTTCCCGTCGAAGACAACGGAGAGAAGATTCCCCTCGCCGAGTATCTTGACCGGATAAATGATCCGCGTATAGAGAACACCTATACTGCCATGTGGCCGCCGATCATGGTATATCTCAAGATGCTGTCAGACTCGACAGGCTGCCCCATGCGGCTGGACATATCGATCGACGGGTACCAGTTAAGGGAGGTGACTGCCGGAAGCGAGGTGACCGGCATGTGCAAGGAGCTCTCTTTATATTATCAGGCAGAGCAGCTCTTGCCCTCGATGAAGGGCACTGAGATAATTGTCGAATTGGCTGGAGGGGTAAAAGCTGGTTAGAATGTTCAAGCACAAGAAATCGCAGCTGTTCATGATGCTCTTGGTAGTCGTTACCCTAATATCATTCACTGTCCTCTACACTGTGATGCTGTCAAAGACCGACTATTCGAAAAATATCGGCGAGAGGCAGTTCTCTATCTTAAAAGCCAATGCAAAAGCGCAGGATGCACTGTTCTACATCGACCAGAGCGCAGCCTATGCGTCCGACCAGGCATTATATGAGCTTGCGTTCCAGGGCGGCATCGAAAAACCCGTTTGCGGTGATAATATCGGCTATGTATTATGGAACAACAGGACAGACAACTGCTATCCTGAAAAGCCTGCTGAGGTCTTCTATGGCCTCCTTGGTCCAAAGCTGGATAAGTTCCTTATATCCTACCCATATGTCGGCCTCACAGCAGGGTATGAATACTCAATGAGGGACAAGACACTATACGGCACAGCCCACGATAATATTGTGGTCGACATAACAGATGACAGCACTTCTGGCAGTGGCAGCAAGAAACCCAATGGCCAGTATTCGATAAAGCCTGATTTCACCCTTGACCTCGATACCAATTTCAGCGAGTACAAGGACATGAGGATCGAGGCAAGGAACCTGATAAAAGAGTCCATGGAATGCGAGGACACAGGCGAGACCCTTGATAAATGCATCAGGCTCAAGACCAATAAGGGAGCAGACTGGTCAGCTGACTGCGGTGATGATGAGGAAAAGGCATTCACTGGTTTTATCGGGCAGTACATGCTCTGCTCGCAATCAGAGGACAACTACTGCCTGTGCGAGATCACTGTGCCTGATAAGGATTATGAGCTGGAATACAAAAAACAGGATACTGGCACGATGTTCACTATGAACAACAGGGAGTTCTACCTTGGCAGCGCGGCGCCTTCAATAGATAATCCAGCATCGATTTGGGTGACTGAAGATGAGCTTAATCCTGTAGATTCGTTCAATGTTGATCTTTCCGGCAAGGATGCGGCGCATGTCACTATCGCAAGAGGCAGCAGCGAGCAGAAATATGATTACGGAAGCACGATACCTTTTTTCAGGGTAGATGATAAGCTTATCCTTCTATCGCAGGACAAGGTGGATAGCCTCAGGAAACAGTCAGCTGCCGACCCGACAAAGGAGCTCAGGAACTGCCCGCTCCCGAACAAGAGGCGCTATGATTTTTGCGTCGATTCCAAAAAAACTGTCTATTCATATGATAAGTATTCAGATAAGTACGGGGCAAATCCACTGATATACAGGTTTGCGCTCGATTTCTCTGACAATACTGTGCCCGGGCAGCCGACAGGCGTAAGTGCAGCGGTATCAGACAATGGCATGACAGTATCATGGACACCTCTGTCTGAGCCTGACATCGACCATTACAACATCTATTGCCTCGACCATCTTTTTGAGGACCTTAAGCTCATGAGGCCGTCTGCTCAAGTTGAGCATCCGAAAAGCACAGTTTTGATAACTGAATTTCCCTCATTTAATTATTTTACGCAGATCGCTAGGGGTGGCACTTATTACGTTGCAGTCGTCCCTGTTGACAGGTCGAACAATTACATGAAAGAGAATATAAGGACAGTTGTTGCAACAGAAAAGGCAGGCACTGGCGCGGATTAGGCTTTAAGTTTTTTTATTTGACTGAAATCCTGATTATCATCTTATCCACATCAGGACTGATCTTTAAGGTGCTCTGCTTGTTGTTTATCCGGAAAACCTCTGTTAATTCTTTAGGGAATGTCATGCCCCAGCTGTGGCCTATCTTAATCGGTCTCTTTGAATACTCTTTCTTCAGCCGTTGCGATTCAAGACGGATGATTGCCTTGTCTGCCTGTTGCTCAGTGAATACCCTGTTCTTGCATTTTGGGCATTGGAGAGCCTCAAAATAGATACCTCTTACCTTGACAGTTGTTTTTTTCAAGGGGACTGAACAATAAATACATTTTTCTTTCATCTGCATCTCCCTGTTTCGATAATGATTGTCTTGACCTGGACAACAGCCCTATGTACGTCACAGATAACATAAAAACAGGTATTGTCGCTGAAATAATGGCAATAAGTTATATGTTTTTTTGACCTATGCCTTTTTTTACATCTCCTGCCCTGTTTTATACAAACGATCGCCCTCCTTTTTGCCTCTTAGTATGGCAGACAAAACCGATCGCATCTCAAGATCATCCTTGAGATGGCGTGGATATCAAATCTAATAGTTTTCATCATAAAGCGCAACTCCTATATAAAACTTTTGGTTAAACTATTAGTTAAACTATTTTTCTTAATAGAAATCATTATTTGCTTTCCATTAATAAATTCTTGCAGCAAAATTCCGGAAATGTCAACACCAAAACCAAAGCTTTTCATCCTGGATGTAAAAATCTTACAGCCTGAAGCAGCTATTCATATTTCCTGGCATCACCATACCTCATAGCTGCAAAAACTATTTAAATGAACGCTATCTTCTTGTTTATGGGGTGCAAATATGATAAACATGCCTTATCCTGATATTATCGAAAAGATAAAAGAAGAGAAGAGCATAAGCGATGATGAGCTTGACGAGAGAATCAAGCAGAAGATGGACCAGCTCTCCGGGCTCATATCCAAGGAGGGCGCCGCATACATCGTGGCAAATGACCTCGGAGTAAAGCTCATCCAGACAGGCGGCCCTGTCCAGATAAAGGGCGTTGTTGCGGGGATGCGGAGCGTCGAGACCGCGGGAAAGGTTACGAAAAAGTTCGATGTTGTAGAGTTCGACAAGGACGGCAGGAAAGGCAGGGTCGGCAGTTTCATCATAGCTGATGAGACCGGCCAGATAAGGGTGACTGCCTGGCATGACCAGACAGCTCTTCTCGGCAGTTTCAATGAGGGCGATACCGTAAAGCTGCTCAACGGTTATGTCCGAAATAACCAGGGCCAGAAGGAGATCCACCTCAATGACAGGAGCAGGATAATAGTCAACCCGCCGGGGATAGATATCAAGGGTGTGGCAGAGCCTTCAAGACCTGAATCCTCAAGGAAAAAGATATCTGACCTGAACGAAAACGACCAGAATGTCGAGATATTCGGCACTGTCGTCCAGGTCTTTGACCCGAGGTTCTTTGAGCAGTGCCCGGAGTGCAGGAAGAAGGTTATACAGAAAGATAGCGGCTTTGTGTGCGAAAGGCACGGCGCCGTGACACCTGATTACGGCTATGTTGTGAACGTTACGCTTGATGACGGCTCGGACAGTGTAAGGGCTGTCATGTTCAGACAGCAGATGCAGCAGTTGTTCAGGAAAAATGATGAAGAGCTGATGTCCGTGAGGGAATCTCCGGAAAAGATTGACTTGCTCAAGACTGAACTGCTCGGCGAGCAGATAATAGTCGCCGGCAGGACGACCAAGAACGCGATGTTTGACAGGCTGGAGATAATCGCAAACAGGGTTGAGAGGGATGTTGACCCTGAAAAAGAGATAAAAAGACTGAAAGAGAAAGCAGCCCCTGCGCAGGATGCATCCATATCCAGAGAAGAGCAACCTATGCCTGCAGGAAGTTCTGTGGTTGCGGAAAAGAAAGTGACAGAGCGACCAGCACCCAAGTCCCCTGAGTCCACTGAAACAAGTGCAGGAGAGAATCCTCCTGAGGAAAGGCTCCCTTCTGTTGATGAACTATGATGTTCAGGACCCATATCGTGCTCTCACTGCTTTTTGCATTGTTCATCTTCCCGCTTTTCTCGATCAACAAGGGGCTCTACCTGCTCATATTCTTGTTTGCCGCCCTTCTCCCGGATATTGACAATGCCTCGTCATTTATCGGAAAGAGGGTAAAGATAATAGGCTGGGTATTCAGGCACAGGGGCATCTTTCACTCGTTTTTCATGCTTCTTGTACTTTCATCAGCAGTATATATCATATTTAACAGCACAGGATATGCGGTTGTATTTGCACTGGGCTACCTTAGCCACCTGCTGGCAGATACGCTGACCCGTGAAGGTGTAAGGCCCCTGTTTCCGTTAAGCCTCAGGGTAAGGGGCCCTCTCAGGAGCAATTCTCTTACAGAGAAGGCAATATTTATAATATGCCTCGTGCTCGGCTTTGTATTGTTGTTGAGGTGACACATTGATCGAGATTGACGGCTCACACATGGAAGGGGGAGGCCAGATAATAAGGACCGCACTGGCCCTATCTACACTGACAGGAAAACCATTCTCTGCTGACAGGATACGCCATGGCAGGCCGAAGCCAGGGCTCAAGGCACAGCACATCTCATGCATAGAAGCACTGGAGGAGCTTGCATTTGCCAGCTGCAGTGCAGATATAGGCGATGAGCGTCTTGAATACACACCAGGCGAGGTGACACCACGTACCCTGTCGATAGACATAGGGACAGCCGGCTCGATCACCCTCCTTATGCAGTCCCTGCTTTTACCCTGTTGCTTTGCCAGGGACAAGGTCAGGCTGAAGATCAGGGGCGGCACAGATGTCAGGTGGAGCATGCCGGTGGATTATCTCATAAATGTCATCATGCCGCATTTTGAATGCGTCGCTGATTTCAGGATAAAAGAGATGAGGCGTGGATATTACCCAAAAGGTCAGGGCTATCTGGATATAATAATCAAACCCAGGAATAACAGGCCTGGGAAGATCTGGCTTGTAGAAAAATCCAATGTGAAGAAGATTTCTGGTATAAGCTCTGCATCGTCCGGGCTCAGGCAGGCAGAGGTTGCCGAGAGGCAGGCAAGGGCTGCAAAGAAAAGGCTGAAAGATTTAGGTGTGCCTGTGAAGATTACAGAGGAGTACCAGGAGACTGCATCACTGGGCTCGGTTATCACTCTATGGACAGATTCCGGACAGCTTGGTTCAGACGCCCTGGGCAGGCCCGGCAAAAGATCAGAGGCAGTCGGCGCAGAGGCAGCTGTCCGTATGCTCGAGCTGGTAAGTTCTGGTGCAGCTGTTGACAGCCACCTGGCAGATAACCTGGTTCCGCTTTTGGCGCTTGCCCGCGGCAGGATAAAGACAGACAGGATCACAGGGCATATCAGGTCCAATATCTACGTGTGCGAGAAATTCCTCGATACAAGGTTTTCAATAGATGAAAAAGAGAAGATAATCGCTGTGGAGCAGCAGTTTGCTCCCTCAAAACAAAGTCACTGAAACTACAAAATTTCTCCACTATCAATCACATAACTCCCAAACTCTATAAAACTGATTATAAAAAACAGGGAGTTCAGAATAATAATACTGTTGGGTTTATACATTACCTTGCTATCCCCAGAGTAAGACGCGGACAATCTATTATCTTGAAAAAAGGGTTTCATTGGGAAAATTTTTAATATTTACAATTTTTTCATCTTATTTATGAGAATCAGAATCAATGAAATCAAACAATTATGTACTAATGTTTTATTAAAATCAGGTCTAAACAAAAAAGATTCTGAAACAGTGATAGATGAATATCTTTATGGCGAGTTGTCAGGTAAAAAATCTCATGGGTTTGCTTCTTTTCCAAAATTTGCCCTGGAAAAAATAAAGAATCGAAAGGGGGATTGGAGAATTGAAAAAGAAGACGATTCTTACGCCTTGATTAATGCAGATGGAAACTTTGGGCAGTTGGTTGGAAAGTTTTCCATGGAGCTAGCCATGAAAAAGGCAAAGAAAAAAGGAATTGCTCTTGTCGGAATGAATAATATGCAATCTTATTTAATGCCTGGATATTATGCAAAAATGGCATCTGATAAAAATATGATTGGAATTGTAATTGATAATTCTAAATCAAGGGTTGCACCTTTCGGAGGGACTGAACCAAAATTAGGTGCAAATCCAATAGGGCTGGCAATTCCAGCAAATGACACTGCTTTTGTTTTAGACATGGCAACATCAACAAGAGCTATGGGGGAAGTTAGACTTGCAAAAAAGTTGGGAAAACTTTTGCCAGACAATATGGCTTTTGATAAAGAGGGTAATATGACAAAAGACCCAGACCAGGTATATGCTCTAAATGCATTCGGAGGATATAAGGGATATGGTTTGTGTTTAGCAATTGAGATTCTTGCAGGGTCTTTTGTGAGAGCAAAAATGGGAAGTAAAATTGAGGGTAGTCTTGATAGAGGTTTCTTATTTTTGGTAATAAATCCTGAGATTTTTGTTGATATAAAAACTTTCAAAGATGAAGTATCAGAATTGATTAAAGAAATTAAAGCCTGTAAAAAAGCAAGTGATTTTGATGAAATTCTAATCCCCGGGGAGAGGGCCTCAAATTTGATGAAAGAAAATTTGAAGAATGATTATTTGGACATAGATGATAAAATTGTTGAAGATATTAAGAATCTTCTTTGACTTATCCTATAACTAAATTAGTAGGTATCTTGCCTGAACTTACCTGTAAGATTTCTGGCGCTTTTTCCTGGCCTTCGAGTCGTTGGGCTTGCA
>CAZPXC010000062.1:3100-9151 GCA_964590935.1 uncultured Methanosarcinales archaeon | reverse complement strand
CGCCGGAATCTATCATACCCGGATGCGCGCATGCTCAGGGAGCGGTCTTGGCGAGAGCTGCACTGATCCTATCGAGTCGTCGTATACTGTTCTACCTGGCGAGGAGGGGGTACCCACGGACTTCACATTCTATTTTGCTCCGGCTCAGGTCCATGTCGGCGATGAGGTCTTCATACACTATAATGCGAACAATGCAAATCATTTTGAGATCAGCGCCTACATTACTCCCGACCATCCGGTATCTACACTGGCCATGGGCTGGACCGACTGGGTTGCTTTCTCGCTCTCAGATGCACAATTCGAAAGCGAGTGCAGAAGCGCATCAGGCTGCAGTCCAGGAAAAGAAACCACCCCTGGGGTATACAAGGTGCGGATGAGGGCGTGTGGTGGGTCGCAAATCGGCCAGAAATGCACAGACCCGATAGAAGCACAATGGGAGGTTCTGCCCTGATTTGGTTTCCATTTCATCAATCATCCATTCTCAAATTCGGACAGTCCGTAAATATATTATCGTAACGCTGTTAGAGATGTTTTTGGCTTACATATAAGAAAGAAAAGTGCTTCAAATGAAAATATTTATAAGTCAATAACCTGATAATAATATAAACATGCGAAAAAAGAGCCAGATAACCGTGTTCATCATCCTGGGATTGGTATTTCTGCTTATAGTCGTCATGCTGGTGGAGCTTCGTTCCACTATTATGGATACGAGCCAGGCCAGCCAGACAGCCCGCATGAACAACCTGGTCATATTAAAGAAGAGCGTGAACGACTATGTGGAGTCCACGATCAAGGACTCTGTCGACACAGGCCTGTCGACGAACAATTACGATCACCTTGCAGAATATCTTGAAACAAGCCTGAAGGCTGATGTCGACCTGAGCTCTTTTCATTCGATAGACGATTATGATATCGGCCAGGCGATCGCTGATGTCAGCTTTTCAGAGGATCAATATACAGCAAATATCCATGTCGTGCTTCCGATAAACATAAGCTCCGACGGCAACCGCCTGAGTTTTTCCGACTTTTATCTGACATACAACCTGATGAACGAGGCCACGCCGGATACAGATGGCCATGGCCAGCTCGTAGACGATTTTACAATCCATTCGACAGACGCTGTGGCAAGCCTTACGATGCATGACGGCTCAGTAGCAGTCCAGTCGAACGGCCAGCCACTTGGCGATACAGCGATAATCATAGGTGAGATGAGCGGCATATTTTCGGACCAGCTCCTTGCGTTCCGAGCATATGATTTCAAGCCGGACGGCGCGCAGTTTTTCCCGCCCGCTGTTCTCAGGATCCATTACGATGATTCGATGCTGCCGTATGGCGCTGATGAGAGCACCATACGGATGATGGAGGTGCAGGCTGACGGCACGCTTGCGCCCATAGACTCGACATCAGACACAGAGAACAATGTTGTTACAGGTTATATATACCATTTCAGCCGTTATGTGCTGGCAGCTGAGAAGGCGCAGACAAAGCCCGGTAACCTGATGCAGTGCCTGATGTTGTATCATGGCACCTGGAACTTCCGTGACAGGCTTTGCATGGTTAAGTAAAATGATTGGATACAATCTCGTTTCAAAAAAAGCTACAGTATTGCTGTCAGCCATCATGCTAGTACTGTTTAGCGTTTCCGGTGTTTCTGCAAGCATCGCCCAATGCCCTGCGGATCTTGACCTGAACAACATAGACATCCCAGTGTACTATACATTTGCGCAGCTGAAGATCAGCAGCTGCAGTGATTTCAGCCAGACCGCAGAGTACTGGAACAACTACTGCACCAATACATATTCAGTAGATAACAGGAAGGTCTATGCCTGCTGTTCAGATCCAGGCAAGGTAGCCGGCTGTTACAGCTATAAGAATCCGTCGAGCCTGGAAGATAATATTGCCTATAAGATCTTCATGTCGTTTGCAACCGGTGAGACAGGAATCCGGCCTTGCGACTCGGTCAGCAACAATGTATACAGCAGCACCTCTTTTGATTTTACACAGTTTGGCATGTCGAGCTGCAAGGACCAGCAGGGCAGCTATTATTTCGCCTGGGATGACAGGTGCACAGACGCGACCGGCGCACCGAGCTACGGCTGCTGTTCTGACAGCCTGAAAAAGATAAGATGCTATTCATATAAGACCCCGTCGAATTTCATGTTCGAGTATCTTGATGACACAGTTAGCCAGAGCGGCCAGATCCGCTATAGGTATAATGCAGACAACGCCAACCATTACGAGACCCAGCAGTGGAGTTCAGCTTCCAATATGTGGGGCACCTGGTCGAGCATAGGCACTTATCCCTGTCCTGCGGGCTGCACAGGGGATTCAGTAGGCGCTCCCGGTGTGCATAGGACAAGGATCCGTGCGTGCGGCGGCCCGAACATAGGCGAGTCATGCACAGCTTATATAGAAGACTCATTCACCACGCTTGGTTCAGGCGAGCAGGCCACAGGCGTGATATCATCAGGGCAGTCCTCCGTGAGCCAGCCGCAGTCCCAGAGCAACACGATAGCGCAGTGTCCTGCAGACCTGGCCACAAGAAACATCACCATACCCATATATCTTTCGTTCGCTAACCTTAGCATATCCAGCTGTGCAGATCTGAAAGAAAGCCCGGATTACTGGGACCAGTACTGTCGCGACAATTATCCCACGTCCGGTGACGAGCATGCCTGCTGCTCAGATGAGGGTCATGTTGCAGGATGCTACAGTTACGCTGTCCCTTCAAATTTCTTTTTTATCTATAATCAGAGCACAACGACTGTTGATGGCACGATAAGCTATATATATTATGCAGACAATGCCGACCATTACGAGGCCCAGTCATTAGGTTCAGATGGCAAATGGAGCGACTGGCAGAACCTTGGCAGTGCAAACTGCATAAGCAGCTGCACAGGTTCGTTTGTCGGCGATCCGGGGCTGCACACGACAAGGATGCGGGCCTGCGCAGGCAGCGGTCTTGGCGAGGCCTGCACCGAGCCGATAGAATCCTCATTTACGACACTTGAGAATCTTACCCAGGTTCCTGCCAATTTCGAATTTTACTTTCTCAAGCGCCAGCTGAGCACTGATGATGATGTTATCCTCCACTATGATGCTGATAATGCGGATCATTTTGAATTAAAGTTCTACAATAATCCAGACAATCCCAGCGCGCCCGGGATGGCGACCGGCTGGTCAGGCTGGTACAAGATGGACCCGGAAGAGGGGTTCGGGTACATGTGCATGACAGATGCCGGCTGCAGCCTCGGAAAAGACAGCGTAACAGGCATTCATAAGGTGCAGATACGGGCATGCTCCGGCAGCGGCCTCGGCGAGTCCTGCACAGACCCGATAGAAGATTATTATATGGTTGATGATGGCTCTGGCACATCTTATCAGGTTCCCAATCCTGAAGAAGAGAAGCTATATGAGCCTTTCTATAATTACGGCCAGTACGTGCTTTATGCAAGCAGCAAGCCATGTAGCAAGGGAAGCTGTGAGGTGCTCTATAGCCCATCATGCACATGCCAGGCGAACTTCGAAGCCTATCAATATCCTGACTACCCCAATCTTCATAAGATCCACTTGACAGGCTTTAAGGATTTATATAATCCCAATGATGCGAGGACGCTATGCAGGGTAGATTATGATTCTGCGTCCATGTGCAAGAACATGACAAGCAACTTCCTTAAATCGGGCGCACCAGTATATGGAATCGTATTTGATATGGCAGATGATTATGTGGCAGGCGGCGGCCTAGCCAGAAAAGATTTTATAAGTCATATCCCAAGGTTCTTCAAGATATTCATTCCTCCTGGAACCTTTTCTGTATCCATAAACCCCGAGATATATTATCAGACAGACGGGTATCTCGGGTATCGTTATAATGTTCCACTTGAACACCGGGAAGATTATCTGAAGTTGAGCTATGCTGCGATGCGCAAGATAGTGCCTTCTGACGATGCAATTCTTGAGGGAAATGGGATTGGGAATGGGAAGGGTCTTCATTCACTCAGTACGCTTGAATCAAGAGACTTCTACAGCTACAGGACCGGCTCAATGGATATTGGAAATATGGGCGTTTCTTTGACAACTCCTCTTGCCGAGAGCGGCGCTGGCTGGCTCTACATCGGCTTTTTCGCGGGTTCCGGCGTTGAGATAAAGGATTTTGATGTGACAATCATGGTTGACAAAAAGAAATATACAGGTTGGTACAACAGTGTCCTGCCTCTAAATGAGGACGGCACCTGCAGTGCACAGTGGTGCTGGGACGCTGACGGCAACCCTGTGAAAGCCGATTATACTGCGCCTGTTGAGAAGACATGTTCCAGCGACAACCTTGACCTTTGCACAGATGCGAGCAGCTGCGGTGATGCAGGCGGGTATTGGTATGATTCAGTATGCAACGCCGAGCCCGCGCCGGCAGTGACTCCTATAGAGAGCCCTGAAGACAAGCAATACAAACCGCTCTACAACTATGCGCAGGACTCATGGTATTGCAGCCAAACCCCTTGTGGAGGCGAGAGTGGTTGTATTAGTGGTGGTTCTTCTGCATCCCCCTGCGGGCAGAATTTTCCTGATGACTATTACCTAAATAAATATAACAATTACCCCTATTTGCATCATATCCTGCAACTGCGTGGCTTTAAGAATATGTATAATTTGAATTCTGAAAAAATTTTATGCAACGTTGATAATGGAGGGGGAACCCCGTGCACAAAAAGTACAAAGGATCTTGGTATGACCCTTACTACTGTTCAGGATCACTCCGGAACACATATCTCCTCATTTCCGGACGGATTTAAAGTATTTTTGCCTCCAGGAACAACGGCCGCTACAGTTATGATCTATATGTCTGCCAATGCTAAGGAATTTATAATAACCCGATACAAAAAACCTCCAGACGCCCAGTACTTTAATTGGGACGGGAGTGTCCAGTATGAAGATGTCACTGCACATCAGGACAGCCAGACGATTGTGAACAATAACCTAGCCATCATGGAGCAGAGGGACGTAATCTTACCTAATCATCAGGGAAGCGCTTTTCCCCTTTCTGCACATAGACAGACCCCGATGACCCCGGACGATTCTGGCTGGTTTTATCTTAAGAGGCTGACATTTCCATCTGACTACTCCAACCAGATATTTGATGTCCAGATCTCAGTAACTGTAAACACCACAGCCTATCTCAATTGGTACAACAAGGTAAAGCCCTGCTCAGACCCTAACCAGGACCCAACTGCAGGATGGTGCTGGGACGCTGACGGCAACCCTGTGAAAGCCGATTATACTGCGCCTGTTGAGAAGACATGTTCCAGCAGCAATCTTGACCTTTGCACAGATGCGAGCAGCTGCGGTGGTGCAGGAGGGTATTGGTATGACAACACCTGCAACAGCGAGGAACCGGTACAGGCAGAGGAGCAGGGTATGCCGGTCGAGACCCACGATGATTATGTTTCGCTATATACTTATGACCAGAATTTTGGATACTGCACCCGGCAATCATGCTCAGCATGCACCACAGGCGCTTCTGCATATCCATGCGGAACATCTTCATATGCAGATTATCCTTACAAAGCTTACATACAGTTGCAGGGTTTCAAAAATATGAATGATTTAAATGACCAGAGAATCCTGTGCGGAGTTGATGCTCCATGTACAAAAACAACTAAAGGCATCGGGCTCACGTTTACAACTATGCAGGAACATGCGGATTATTCCAGGTATATTTCAGCATTTCCAGATGGATTTAAGATCTTTCTTCCGCCGGGAACGACTGCTGCGTCGATAACTACATATATCTCAAACATGGCAGAAATAATCTTAGTAGAACGTTACAAAAATCCTCCAGATGGCCAGTATTTTGACTGGGCAGGGAATGTAAATTACGACGATGTTCCTAAAGATCCTGAAACAACTGCAAGTACAAAGCTGGCACTTATGGAACAGAGAGACGTGTTTTTTCCTAACCGGCAGGGGCATGCGTTTCCTCTTTCAATTAACAGGCAGACGCCTATGACATCAGATGATTCAGGCTGGCTCTATATCAGGCAGCTGGTTTTTGAT
>CAZPXC010000062.1:0-3000 GCA_964590935.1 uncultured Methanosarcinales archaeon | reverse complement strand
GCCTATGACATCAGATGATTCAGGCTGGCTCTATATCAGGCAGCTGGTTTTTGATTCTGGTGTAATATTCGATGTGCATGTTACAGTAACAGTGGATGTTGCAGAGTATTTAGACTGGTACAACAGCGTGAAGCCTCTTAACAGCGACGGCACATGCAGTGCACAGTGGTGCTGGGATGCTGACGGCAACCCTGTCAGGGCCATCGGCGTTTCTGGCTGATTCTTCAGGGCCGAGAGGAAAGTTATACGTCTTGGTAAAGCACCAAGAGAATGCTGATGAAATCTTATCCTGCAGGCTTCATATCGACTCGAACAGGAACGATGGCAGGTATGAGCTCTTGTAATATGTGAAGAATTCGATCATGTTGACGCTTTCGATTATATCCCTGAACTCTTTTCTTACCTGCATGATAAGATACCTTGTCCTGGCAGAGCTCTGTGTCTCAACATCTATCTCAAGGTTCCAGTCGCCGATGGTCTTGTTTATCTGCACAATATCCTCTGTCTCCTGCATCAGCTTCATCAGCTCATCCTCACGCTTCCTGCTCAGGTTATGCAGCTTTACGAACAGCCTGCATTTGTTCAGCCCAAGCTTGCTTGTATCAAGGACATACTTGTAGCCCTTTATTATCTTTCTCTTTTCAAGGCTCTCGATGATTCCCTTTGCTGTCTTGATGTTCAGCCTTGCTTCCTTTGCAAGCTCGGTCAGCCTCGCCTTAGGTCTTGACAAAAGGCTCTTGATAACTAGAAGCTCATTTTTGTTCAGCATTACGTATTCCCTGTCTCCGCCGACGATGCTGTGCATGCTGTGCAGTTTCAGCTCGCTCCTCGTGGGCAGATAGTCTCTTGGATATATATAGGACACGATGTTTAATATGACCTTATAGTCCGGCATGCTCGGGATCATCATGGATATCTTCTTGAGCTCCTTGTTGAATTTCGACGGGTTTGGGGATATCAGCTCAACTACCAGGTCAAACTCTCCTGTCAGCTCATATGTTGATGTCACAAACATATTTTGGTTGAGCCTTTGCAGGATCCTGTTCTTGTCATCATCAGCAATATAACCACCCTTGAAATAGACCCTGAACAGGATCAGGCTGAAGAACGAATAATCAAAGATGCAGTAGGGGCTTGTTATGATACCTTCATTCTCAAGTGCGGTTATGTTATATTTCAGGCGCTGTGGGCTCTTTTTGAGCAGGTTTGAAAGTTTTTTGATAGTTATTCTTGAATTTTCTGCCATCAGATACACAAGGTTTTTATCAATCTTGCTCATATCTATAATCAAATTTTTATAATTTAATAATTTTTCGTATTTTTATAACAAAAAATAAAATTATGGAATCGAAAGCTATAAATATAGATAAAACTATAATAATATACATGGTCCTGCAAAAACATGATTCTAAGATATTTGAATGGGTATGTCACTGGTATTTCAGCGAGAATCTTCCAAGATGCTTCCCCTACATGGACAATGGCGGCAAGGTATTGGACCATCGCGGGAACCCGATAAGGCCCGGAAGGGAAAATCCGCACCTGGATCACCTCCTTGTTATATATGATGGGGACACACTTTTGAACAAAGTGCATGAGCTGATTACAGATGATGAAGAAGAGCTTTCAAAGCCTGTTGTGATAGATTCCCTTGAAGGTTTTTTGAGTGATGTGAGGCTGAATGAGCAAACAAGGGACAATGATGATGATGTCACGAGGTTCTATAACCACAGGAGCGGGCAGATGACTGTTGCGTACAGCCCCCTCAGGAACTATTATGCAGGAACAAACGAAAAGCAATTGATTGAGAAGGGATTGCCCCTTAATTTCATGTCTCCTGATGGAGATATACCTAGGACAAAGATAGGGAAGGCCACAAGGGCATCTCTGCTCGCTACTGACAGGTTCAGGGGCAGGGACGGCCTGCATGTAAACGCAGTGCTCGCGAAAACCACAGAATATTTTTTTGGAGGGAAGGTTGTCTTGTTCTCTGAAGGGAGGTTGTTAAGAGAACGATATGCAGTATCCTATGATCCGATTGCCAATTATCTGCGGTGCGTCGACTGTCACTATGAGCCAGGCCCTGAGGGAGTTATCCTAGCTCTCAGCGAAAACAAATCAATTCCCGTAAACCCTGAAAAGATAGTACGGTATCGGATGGCGGCGTGATGCTTTAAATTATCAAATATTTTATCACACTTTTATAATCACTTTCTAGTAACGAAACATTTATAAATACACCTTTATTTGCAAAAATTATGGACAGTAGAAGAGAATACCCTGGAACATCAATACTGGAAGGCCGCTTGCTCTTACCTTATGTTGTTTTGCAGACATTTCCTGAAGGGTTACTCGCAGAAAATATTGAAGTAAAACTCTTAGACTCAGAGTTTCGATTACCTGAGGACCTATCCAGGTACAAAAGTAGGACGATTAAAGAGAAGAAACAAGAAGCAGAAGATGCGGGTGAGGTGTTCATTGATAACAGGCTTGTAAGGTTGATAGATTATTTCCCGAATGAGGGCAAGGGAACACTAAAATTGCTTGTTCAGCCGACAAACTTTTATTCGTTCACCTTATCAAACAAGGCAGTGGAAGAATATATCGCTGAGTTAGGCGATAAGAATCCACTGCAGTTTTATGGTCTGGAGCCAAAAGAACGCGATCATGTACTTGCAGACCCGATAGGTGTCATTTCTGCTCTTGCTACATTGGATGACTATCTGATCATTATCAACAGAAGCGCCAAACTGTCACAATATCCCGGGCTTTATGGGCTTCCCGCAGGGTTCATGAAACCCACGGATAAGACACCGCACGGAACAGGGTACCGGGAGATAAAAGAAGAGCTCGGGAACTTTGATGCCGAGATAAAGCTTGTTGAATTAGGCAGGGCGCTTGATGATCTTCATTATGAAGTACTTATGACAGGAAGAATTGATGCCACAAGGTCAAAAATAGAAGAAGCTATAACAAGATCAGAGTGGGAAAGCAAAAGGA
>CAZPXC010000061.1:0-9306 GCA_964590935.1 uncultured Methanosarcinales archaeon | reverse complement strand
ACTTCATCCCCAAGATCGGGACAGCAACGCTGACGCAGTTTGTCACGCCTGATGTCATAAGCACAGAAAGGGTTTACCTCTACCCTTAGATTTTTTTATTTTTATACAATATTTTCTTTTTTTGGTTAATGGATGTTCTTTCTACTTTTGATTTTTTCTTTACAGTGCAGGAAGCCAGCCCGAAGGGCTACTCACGTTGAAATTTGTCAATCGAAAACTGACGTAGTCAGTTTTCTCAGACCATAATTATCCCGCCGGTTTTTATCAGGCGGGATAATTATATTTCATTGGCGCAAGTCCGCAGGCACCCACAGTGCCGTGTTGAAGCGGGCTTGCAGCCAGTGGATGGAAAAATTTCTTCAGCACCATAAAGAAAAAATCAGAACCTTTCAGATGTTGTTTCCTTTCTGGCATTCCTCATAGAAATCGCACTGGCCTGTCGACCATTTGCACAGCGGCGAGGTATTTTTGGGATAGGAATCGATGCTGCCTGATGCAGTGTTCTTATGGATCATCTCGCACTCACTCTTTGCCATCATTATGAGCTTTTCATCAACATCGATGAGCCTCTCCCCGTGCTTGAGGAAGTGTATCCCTGCCTTGTCCGGCATCCTGCTGTTCTTCTCTTTGTAAAGCGCTGCATATATGGCCAGCTGGAGCCTGTAGCCCTCGTTTATGATATCGTGCTTCGATGTCTTGTAATCTATTATCCTTATCTCGTTGTCAATGTTGAATATCGCGTCTATGTAGCCCTGCACACCGTAATTGTTTGATAGGAAATGCTGCTCTGTTACAGGCGTCAGCGCGTGAAAAGCCGAGCTAAGGCCCATGACAGGCACCCTTGGCCTGAGCCTGCCCATGAAGACATCAAGCCACGAAGCCAGCATCTCCTTTGTCTCCTCAAGGTAGGATTTAAGCTCCTCATCGCCAAGGCCCAGCGATGAAAGGGTGGCAGATGAGCCTTTCCAGTGCGTCTTTAGCAGGTCCTGGAGCAGGACGCTGAACTCAAAACCAAAATTCTGGGGAGAGATGCTTTCGATCTTGAGCCTGAAGAAATCCTCGAGCACAGAATGGGTTATCTTGCCACGTGTAAGGTGGATGCTCGGCCGGGTCTTGAGCTTTGCTATGTACTGGTAATAGTATTTCCTCGGGCATTGCTTGTATGTGTTTATCGAGCTCGGGCTCTGTATCCTGGCAAACTGCTGCTTCTGCATATATTGTTAATGTTCAGAGATGATTTATATGTGTTTCTATAGGATGTCCAGTGGCCGTGGAAAATTTCCGGACAAGTTGTTGTACATGATGCTACAACACATGTTTATATCCTTATCCTGCATTACCTGGTGCATTGGAAAGTGGAGGTTATCAGAATGGACAAACCCGAAGATGAAGATGATATGGATTATTCAGTTTCTGGCAAAGAACAGGAAACTGGCAAAGAACAGGAAGATTGTGTACCAGACAAAGATGCAGCCCATAAAGGAGGCTGGAAAAGAAGAACAAGAAGGGTCATTTTCTGGAGCGCTGTTGCGGTTGCAGGCGGACTTGGAGCGATGTATGCAAACGACCATTATAAGATAACAGGCAGGATATCTGACAAGTTCGGCAGCGCGACGCATACTATCGAGACAACCATCGACAAGACAAAACACACTATCAAAGATGCCCTTACGACAAGCCCTGATGAGGCAAGGGACAAGCTTATAGAGATTATAAAAAAGCACCCTGAGACAAACTTACTGGAAGTTGTGGGGCCATTATACAATCTTGTCCCAGAGGATGTGCGTGTTCACAACGCAGTGGACCTGTTAAAATCTGCAGAGCCAGAAAAAAAGCCGGGATATGTCTCACAGATAACCGCCGGTGAAAGCCTGGAGATTGTCATGCAGTCAAGAGAATATCTTAACAATGAGCTTGGCAAGTATAAGACAAATGCGATCATGCAGGATGCAGAAGGGCTCGGCCCTGAGTCAAGGAACTCGATTGAAACCCGCCTCTGGGAGCTTTCGGGACCAAAATACCAGTTCAATACGATCCTGCAGCGCTCAAAAGAGCTTGAGCCTGAAAAGAAAGCCGCTCTCATAACCGAAGATTACGGGACACTGGACAAGAAGACAAGCCAGGGTGTCTTCTACAGATGCGATGAGATATCTGATAAAAAGTTCGATGATAGGGGCGAACGCACTTACAACCTGCTCAAGAAAGATATGAAAGACAGGGTTGACAAGCTAAAAAAACTGTTTGAAGATGGTGTGAAAAAGGGACAGGATACATACGAAAAGGGCAGTGAGATGATGCATAAGGCAGTGGAGATGATGGATTAGAGGACGTCCAACAATGGGAATCGTAGGTATCCTGGGAAAAACTGCACTCGCACCTGTCAAAGTGGTCACTTATCCGATAGTGCACCCTTTTAAGACGATCAGGGTCATTTCATATCCAGTAAGGCACCCATTCCAGACCCTGATGGTGGCCGGGCTCGCCCTTTATGGCCTGTCGTATTGCTCAGTGCCCGAACCAGTCCCTGAAAAAGAGCCGTCACAGCTGGAACAAAATGTTGAGTCCGGCAGGATGGATGTTCAGGAGGATATCACTGTGAAACTGCACAGTATGGGGACAGATTATGAAAACCAGAGAGCTTACAGGAATAATTGATGGATTCAGGAACAATGCACTGGTTCAGAGATGCATGCATTATATGAAAAACCAAACAACTGATTATAGTCCAGACCCAGCAATGCTGGCATCGAACAAAAAAAAGGCGATTGTAGGAACCATCGCGACCGGAGCAGCATATATCGTACTTGGCTCAGGGCTTGTGTCTGCTGGAATGGCTGCATATAGCAGCATCAAGGGATATCAGGCATTGCGCGACTGGGCAGGTAAATGATGCATGATACAGAAGTGATAAAACAGGTATAATAAACTTAAAAGTCCAACTTTATGTTGGGGAGGATTAAGATGGATGCACAATTAGACCAGGAATCAACACAGGATTTTGATATTGAACCGACACCAGGACTGGATATGACTGATGAGGCATTAGGTGGCCTTGCGGCCAGCAGAGCTGAACCTGCACCAGAATCATCTGATCTGGAAGGTATGGCCCACAGCGGCTATGAAGCGCTGAGCAGGGACAGTGAGCTGGAAAAAAGGAAATTAAGGAGGGATATGGAAGATTCCCGCAAACGAAAAACAAGCTCCGAGGCAGTAAGGGGCTACAGCAGCCCGGTCGAATACCTCGATTCCGTTGTTCGGAAAGGGGACACCAAGCTGAAAGCGAACCTGTCAAGGCTGATCCATCAGAAAAAACAAAGACTTGAGGCCAGGCAGTACACCGGAATCAAAAGGCTGCTAAAGTATGTTGGTTATAAGGCGGCCCCAATATCGGATGATAAGGCACTGGAGCATGTCGTCACTGGACTGATACGTGCTGCAGAGACAACAACAGAGAGAAAAAGGATAGCAAAAGAGCAGCGTAAAAAGATATACGAGCAGGTCAGAGCCGAACTCAGGACCATGACACAGAACCGTAACAAAGATTATGATCTTTATCATGCGCATGAAAAAAGGCTGGAGTCTGTAGAGCTGGAGCTTACACAGAACTATAAGGCCAGGGATGAGCATTTAACAATAGCGTCCCAATCTGGTTACAATGGAGAGGTCGACAGCCTTATCGAAAAAGAGAATGAGAAGATCGAAGAGCTGACCGAGGAGATGGAGGAACTAAAGGAGAACATGAGCGAGCTGAGCGACAATCTCAGCGACTATCAGAGAAGGATGGGTTCTCTCAGCAGGGACGGCGTGCCATCCAACAGGGTCACCCTTCATGACAAGCTCATGAGATCAAGGTCCAACTATGAGCTTGCCAAAGAAGCGTACCAGAGAGCGCTTACAGACACGCAGGAACTGGTCGACTTCAGGAAAAATGAGACAGAGAGGCAGAGCCTGATAGATTTTTACAGGGAACTTGCCCAGGACCAGGAGCTGTTCAAGAATATCGGGGTGGTGATAGAGACCTCTGATGAGGTGACCGCCGAGATATTCAGGTCTTACATGGAAGAGCAGGAACAGGTTCAGGGCTCAAGGGCGACCACGCCTGCAGGAGAATACATGAAAAAGAAGGAGCTGGAAAGGGAAGAGATGATGGAGCACATCAAGGCTGAACGTTTTCAACTTCATCATTGATTTTTTTGGTGTTGATGATGATTGAACTTGACATCAATCCTGACTTTGATGCAAAGATCCACAAGTACCACAGGAACAGAAGCCTTTCAGATATAGTCAATTCATGCCAGAAGAAACTCAGGAATGAGATAAGGGCCGTGAAGGATGCAGGCAGCGATGACTTCACTACAGTAGACTCCCTGCTGAAAAATTTCCTGTGCTGCTATTATGCCATCAATGACCAGATTGATAAAAGGGACATATTTTCAGGAGAGCCTGGGCCTGACAGGATAGGCCTGGCAAGGGTCTATTCACTGTATTCGAGCTCAAAGGCACTTTTGAACCTGCTCAACAACGAGTTTATCGAGAGGATAAGGGCAGAGGAGTACCAGCCCCCCCATGTTTCGATAACATATTCTGATATAAACCAGGCATCAGAATACTCGGTGCTGACGTCTGTCCTGTCACAACTCAGAGAGCACAGGGGCGGTACGACCTCAAAGTCGATAAGATATTCTTATTTCTCATTTTTCAACAGGCTCAGGGAGATAAGCAGGAGCTACCTGAACTCGTCGTGCTCTCCTGAAACTAAAAAGAGGCTCAACTCGATAAGGATAAACAAGAAGGGGCTTGACTTTTCAGAGATATCCCCTCCGCAGCGCCGCGAATTCTCAAATAACAACGGCAGTTCCTACTCATCGAGCAATTCAGTAGAGAAGCTTCCCACTGTCCTTCCGGCATATGAACCCGACAGAAGGGCCCGGATAGAGAACATCATAGGGAATCTCGATGCAAGGGTCGCACTTCATGCTGCAGCCATAAGGGTGCTTTCATATGATAAGCAGCTCATGAGAAACCCGTTCTCTGATGAAGGCCGCTCGTTTGATGATGCCTTTCTTGCCCATGGCTCTCCGGGAGTCGGAAAGACCTTTACAGTCGATGCGATAGTCAATCATGTTCTGCAGAGATACAGGCAGGATGTCCAGGTGGTAGAACTTTCATATGGTATCAAGTCTATGTATATCGACAGGAGCGCTGCTATCTTTGAAAGGTATATCACGCTGGAAAAGGAAGGCAACATGTCATATATCAACATTATCGACGAGGCAGACGGCGTATTTACATGCAACGAGAATGGTGAGATGCATGAAGAGAGCAGGAAACTTCTGCGGGAGATGAAAAATGCGATCAACAAGAACAACAAAGGCAATGCCATCTACATATTCATGACCAACTATCCAAAACAGTTTGAAGGCGCCTTAAAGCAGAGGTTCAGGCTGCTGCATATGGAAGGCGCGACAAGGCCGCAGGAGTTTTCAGAGCTCTTGTCCAAGGAACTGGGTTATGCTGCGCAGAGCCTTTCCAAACAAGAGATACTGGAACTTGGAAAGCAGCTGTATCTGCATAAGAGCAGATTATCAGTAAGGCCCCGGGATTTTAAGGAGGATGATCCTGATGACATATTCGTCACAGGCAGGACAGTCAAGCAGATAGTGGCGCCATTTGTTTCTGGCAACGACTACCTGCTGATCCGAAACGAAGAAGTGTTCAGACAGGCATCTTATGCTGAGAAGCTGCAGCTTATCCGCCAGCTCATGCCGGATGTTTCCTATGGCTCTGTGCTGGGTGCGATAAACTCGAAGATGGAATCTTTGCAGGCTTCATGCCATAACCACTGCTAAAATGTCAAGTGAAAAGATCGAACAAAGGCTGTACAGGAAGATGAGATCGAGGCTGCGTGATGCAGAGTTCGAAAGAAGATACTCGACAGTGAACCTTTTCAGGTCAGGTGCTGAGCCGGACAGGCCTGGTGCGCATCTCCATAGCTTGCCTGAGGCTGATGCCAGAGAGCGTCCCTGTGATAGCGATATGCATGAGCATGGCCAGGCCAGGGAAAGCCATGATGATAGCCCTCCTTGTATCAGGACAGAGCCCCATGCTCCTGATGATAGCAGCCCAAGCCTAGAGGATACTGTTTCCCGTGAGATATCACCCAGGGATGATGCCCTGTATAAGGTGTCTGCTTCCAGGCCGCTGCTGGAGATTGCCCGGCCCGCGCCCCGGTTTGCGAGAGGCGACAACATCTACACAGAACTCCTTGATTACTTCCACAGCAGCAGGATATGTGGGGAAAAGACAACGCCTGTGCTTGAGGAGGACGCCAACTGCATACTGATGACGACGGCCGGGGCTGCGAGAAAGTCGACAGTGATATTCGGGGAGAGCCGTACTGGAAAGACGCTCATTGCGGATAGGTTCGTCAGGCTCTTCGATTCAGTGTTTGAGCTTGCCGGGTGTTCTGACAAGGCTCTTACAGAGAACGCTGATAAGATAAACAACCATGACATATTCTATTCTGTCGAGTTCCAGGGTCTTGTCGACAAGAACCCCCATGTCAGGGAGGCCTTCAAATGCGTCTCAGAGAACAGGGACTATACCTATGAGAAGAACGGGAGTACTGTCAGGATAAGCGGTGATATAACCATTGTGTCGACTGCTGCGACAGAGAACAGGTATACGCAAAAACAGGACACAGAGATGCTTGCAAGATTCATCCAGCTGCACACCAGGCCCAACTACAAGGAAAAGCTTGAGGCCATCTGTAACTATCAGGATAGTCTTGCTGCGGGAGAGATAGAGGGGATAAGCTACAGCGAGCCCAGGTTTAGAAGGCTAAAGGCCCATATAATGGACACCTATTATGATACATCGACAGAGTTTGAAAACCCCTTTGCCTTGCTGTATGGCGAGCTTTATCTTCCGAAGACCAAGAAATCAGTGCATTACAGGACACTGTATGCAGCGATCCTCAACTCATTTACCAAGCTGAGCAGGCAAAACAGGGTACAAAGCGATGATGGCAGGCTGATAACATCCATCGAGGACCTCTACCTGCTGCATGAGCTGTTCCACAATACCTACTGCAACGGCCTTATCAGGCTTGCAACCCAGAGCAAGAATGCGCTTCTGGGCGACAGGGGCCTCACAGATGATCAGAAAGAGGCTTTGGGAACAGAATATGAAAAAGAGCTTGAGGTCATAACAGGCAAGATGCAGCAGAGTGTTGACTGGGAACAGTTATGGTCATCAGGATATGACAGGATGAGGACGAGACACCCCGCGTTGCTTGATTCCTGGGCCGATGCCCAGAGCAAGGGCGGGAGTGTTGTTGTATATGATCCGCTAAAAGCGTGCGAGGTTGAGCTATGCAGAAAGTTACCCTTGAAGAGCTGCTGGACGAGAACAGCATGATAATGGACTATCCTGTAGAACAGGCTCGGTTCAAGGAGCTGCATAAAGAGATCTGTGAGCTGGTGATAGATCCATTAATCGTCAGAAAGCCTCCATTTGAGGAGCCTTTAGGGCTTGAGCCTGAATATGAGCTGGTTCTTAAAGCAAAAAAATTAGTTGAATCATATAAGGAATTAGGATACTCTATGCCTGGTTCAGACCTGAAGGTCGAGCAGGCCTGTTTGGCACTGGACGCCTATGCAGACAACCTGCCTGTCATGGCGAAGTTCAGCTACAACAGGATGAAAAAAGCAGCGAAAAATATGGAAACCTCCTGGAGAAACAGGATTACGGCCAGGTCTTCTGCAAAAGATTATCTCTTATGCATCGATCTCGGAAACAGGCTCAATACAAAGACAGGGAAGTTCCAGAAACGAAGGTCTGAAACAGTCCGTGGAATGATCGCAAAAGCCGAAAGTATCGAAAAAAACACTATTGAGTCAGCAAGGCAGGACATTGATCGATACTCTGCGCAGTTTCAGTCAATACTTGAGAGGTGCTCCTGCCTGAATGAAGAGGTAGGCAGTTATGGTATAAGCGCCGGAAGGATCGGGAAATTCCATGATTTGTATTCCTCATTCCGGAATATCCTTAAACCGCAGCTGGGCGATGACCCTATAATTGGGGAGCTAGCGGTAGATGCGCGAAAAACAGAAGAACAGGCAGCCAGGCAGCTTGATCTTTATCTCAAGGATCTGATTACAGCAGTTGATCAGCAGTATGAGCTTGCCAGGGATGACCCAGGTGTTAATCTGGAAACAGTATACCAATTATACGAGAAGATAAACATGATAAAGACCATAGACCGGAAGATGGAGGAGGTGGATGCGCTGCTCAGGGAAAGGAAAGCGCAGGCCCAAGAGGATGCTGCTAAAGACCATAGATACCAAAACATGCCGATCATCGCCCCTGGGGAAAAACATTTTGTGTTCTCTGATTATATGCGTTCATGCCCTGAGCCAGGATCGTATGCTCTACTGCATATCAAAGACATACTTGAAGGCTCGACAGGCATCAGGAGCAAGCTTGAGAGGCTGGACCAGTCAGCAGGGACACTCGCGACGATGAATCCACTTTCTGATGAAGATGACAAAAGGTTCCTGAAATTTCTGTATAACGGGATAATTGAGGACCTTGAGAGAGGCACTCTCCAGAAACAGGTCGGCCTGAGCACCCAGAGGGGCCGGGCTGTTGACGATGCCCTGGACATATACAGGTCATACTTGGCATCCTAGAGCTTCTTTGCTGTTTTCCACATGACCTCAAAGTATTTCTTATAGATATCAGCAACATCCCTGCTTTTTATCTGTATGGTCAGGCAGGGGACCCTTGAGTAGAGCTCAAAGAACACCTCCTCTCCGCAGATGTTGATGGACATGGGCGAATCGAACCCTTTGGGAAGGGACCGGACCTCGCACAGCGCTATCCTCTTCAGCTGGCCTATGCGTTTGGCAGCGTCCTCATTATAGATGGCCCGTTCAGGGATCTTGGCCGCGATCCTTTCCCTGTGGAACCTTTTCAGGAAAAAATCTCCCAGCACGACCGGCGCATCCTTTGGGACGCCCAAAACATCGATCTCCTCTTTATACCTAAGCAGGTTGATAAATGCGCTCCTTGCAGCTGCTGTCCCTTCAAACACAGTGACCTCTGTCTTCTTGGACAGTTTCCTGTTCAGGAGAAGGGAGGGTATCAACTGCTTAAGCTCGTCCTCCTTGACCTTCAGCAGGTTCATGAGGTTGGAGGGGTCTGCTGCCTCAAAATATTTTACCTTGTCCTTTGTTATATAGGAAGCAAGACCCTTGTTGATGAGCCTTTCAAGCGCATCATATACATTTGTCCTGTGTACTT
>CAZPXC010000060.1:0-9362 GCA_964590935.1 uncultured Methanosarcinales archaeon | reverse complement strand
CAAAAGATTTAAATATATGGTAATAAACCATAATATTATGGTTAAAAATGGCTAATGAAACGATCGAGATACTTAAGCTTTTGATAAGCAGGAAAGCAGAAAGGTTCAGCATAAGGAAGATATCGCTGATAAGAAACATCAATTATAAGTCTGCTTACAATGCGCTCAAAAAGCTGGAAAATGAGGATGTAGTGAGGCTTGAGAAGACAGGGAACACCACTATATGCTCATTTAACAGCAGCTTCAATGAGTCTGTCTTCAGGGCAGAATATGAGAGAAGGGAAAAGCTGCTGAAGGATAAGAATTTCCTGGTAATATACAACAGGCTTGCAGAACTTAATTTTCCGTTCGTAGCTGTTGTCTTCGGCTCCCATACAAAAGGGACATACAACAGGCATTCAGACATAGACATACTGAGCATCGGCGGCGACAGGAAAGAGATCAAGAAAGCGCTGTCATTGTTTCCCTATGACATACACTTAACCTCGATTGGTTACGATGATTTTATCCATATGGCAAAAAGCAGGGAATTCACTGTTGTCAGCGAGTCTGTCAAGAGCAACATTATCCTTATCGGGATAGAGGAATATTACAGGCTGTTAAAAAATGCTGGATAAGGAAAGGATAAAGGAAGCAGAAGTTAATGTCCGCTCTTATCTAGCTGAGGGCCTGCTGAAAAAGGCCAGGCCAGGCAAAGATGTCATCGGCATACTGCTGAGAAACGGCAAAGAGAGCCTGAAAGTGGCAGAAGAAATCCATAAGCTATCTGATCTATGGATTATAGTATGCTCTTATTATTCCATGTTCTATTATGCAAATGCTGTCCTTTTAAGCCTGGGCTATAAGACCGGAGAGAAGATAGTACACAAGGTAACATCAGATGCCCTGATAGTTTTTGTCAGGGGAAAATTAAAAGAGGCCCTGATCGAAGAATATGAGGAGACAAAAGATGAGGCATTGAACCTTGCAGGGATAAGAGCAGACGATATCATCGGATCATATGATTTTGAGCGGAACAAGAGAAACTTTATCCAGTACAGGACAATCGAGTCGGAAAAGCATTCTAAAGCCAGGACCTCGCTTCAGAGAGCCAAGGAATTTGCCCTGGAGATGGAGAAGCTGCTTGCTGGTTGATAAAAGATGAAAATAGCAATGATCGGTTTGAGAGGCATCCCGGCAAAGTCGGGTGGTGTTGAAGTGGTAGTGGAGAACCTGGCACCGTTGTTGGTCAGATCAGGCGCAGAGGTGACTGTGTACTGCAGGACACCTTACTGCAAAGAAAGACCAAAAGAATACAAAGGAGTAAAACTAAGGTATCTTCCGACAATCAACACCAAGCACACCGAGGCCATAGTGCACACATTCCTGTCAACAATGGATGTTATGTTCAGAAGATACGATATCGTGCATTATCATGCCATGGGCAATGGTTTGTTCTCGCTTCTGCCAAGGATTACAGGAAAGAAAACCGTAGTGACCCTCCACGGCCTTGACTGGGAGAGGGAGAAATGGGGCTCAGCAGCAAAGCTTTACCTGAAATTATGTGAAAGGCTGATAAGCGTATTCCCCAACAGGGTGATCTCGGTCTCAAAGAAGATAAAGCATCATTACAAAAAAAAATACGGCAAGGATATCGAGTTCATCCCGAACGGCGTGGACATTATACCCGGAAGGAAGATATATCTTTTAAGGAAATACGGCCTGAAAAAAGATAATTTCATCCTTTTCATCAGCAGGATAGTCCCGGAGAAGGGCCTGCATACCCTCATTGATGCATTTAAAAAAACAAAGACAGACCTCAAACTTGTAATTGCCGGCGACCCGACGCATACAGAGGAATACTTTGATGAGCTGAAAAAGCTTGCCAAAAGGGACAGGAGGATAATCTTCACCGGTCCGTTGTACGGTGAATGGAAATACGAGGCATTCAGCAATGCCAGGTTCTTTGTCCTGCCATCAACAATTGAAGGCATGCCCATAGTGCTTTTAGAAGCTATGAGCTTCGGACTGTGCCCGCTTGTAAGCGATATAAGGGAAAACACGGATGTCATCGGAAACATGGGCTTCTCTTTCAGGTGCAAGGACACAGAAGACCTGAGAAAAAAGCTTGAATACATGTTGGCGAATCCGGAGTTAATCAGGAAAAAGGGAAAAGAATGCAAAGCGATGGTCGAAAAAAACTATAGGTGGGATGCGGTCGCGAAGAGGACAATGGAAGTATATGATGGCCTGGTATCAAAAAAATGAGGATCAAAGACAACTTCAGCAAATTCCTGGTAAAAGCGGCAATCCTTATAGCTGCAGCCATACTGACAAGGGCCGTATTCCAGTTCCCTGTCGAATACTTCGGCCTGGACATATTCAGGCAAAGTTTTGCAAACAGGCTTTTTTCCAAGATCGATGCCCTTAAGGTGATATCGGTCGTGGGGTTTTTCTTCGCGTTCTATTACAGGAAAAGGATAGGCACGATAAGGCATGCTAAATTAAATATGAAGATGTCAGCGCTTCTCATTATCCTGGGAGAGCTGTTTGTCGCGGTGTATTATCTCCTGAGGGCATGCACCAATTACTACAGCATAACAGCCGGGCCCCTGCAATGGACTGCCTGGTTATTAATACTGGTAACTCTCGCGGCCGCATTCTCGTGCCTTGCTGCTGCAGTGTTCGGCCCTGATTATATAAGGAGATTCTTCAGGGAATTCAGGCAGGAGCTGTCGATAGCAGCGATCGCGACAGTTATACTATACATTGCGCTGATGTTTTTCCAGAGCAGATGGCTGCTGATATCAAGGCTCGTTTCAGCCATTATATTCAGGATTCTCTCCATGCACTATGATGTCCTGTTTTATACAGGGACAGGGGCGCCCATCATAGGGATCAGGGGTTTTGAGGTCGCTATAGGCGCACCCTGCTCTGGCATAGACTCGATGCTCCTGTTCACATTGTTTTTTGCCGCGCTCTTTGCCCTTGACCATGCAAGGATCAGAAAAAGGCTGTATCTCTTGCTGTTCATCCCAGGGCTTGTCGGCGTCTTCATCATCAACATTATAAGGCTTCTCCTGCTCATACTTGTCGGCGTATACATATCGCCGGAGTTCGCTGTCGGGATGTTCCACACCCAGGCAGGATGGCTTTTGTTCGTGATCTATTTTTTATGTTACTACTGGTTAATAAAAACATTTATATATAAGTCCTGACTCCTTTGCATGTATGGCCAGTAATTTTCTTAGCGGGAAAAAGAACCTTTTCTTCCTGGTGCTGTATTTCTCAGACATGGCGATGTTCCTGGTATCGATCTTCATAGCATACAGGATCTTTATGCCTGGCATAGAGGACCTGTTCTATCCGAGGTTCTTCCTGTTCGGCCTTCTCATAATCCTTATCAACTACTCAGCATACGGGCTGTACAAGGACAAGAGATCACTTTTCGACGACAATGATTTCATGGGAATACTATATTCAGCCCTTATCACATACCTTGTGCTAATAGTCTTCATGCTGATGTTCGAGCAGGGAGATACTTCCCTGCTGCTCGTTGTATCGGCCGCGCTGCTCTTCAACATCTTCCTTGCAGCCATAGCCAGGTTCTTGCTTTACAGGGTGATATATATGTTCAGGAAGCAGGGCTATGACCGCAGAGATGTCATCATCTTCGGGAAAAACAACCATGAGCTGAGAGAGAAGATAGAGGAGAACAAGTCGCTCGGCTACAGGGTAGTAAAGTCCACCAATGACCTGCATGCCCTGGAGAAACAGCTGGAGGATACTGACATAGTGTTCCTGAGCAGGGAAAGCCTGGATGACAGGCTTCTTGAATTGATCATAGAGAACAGCAACATCCACTGGAAGATAATCCCCTCTGTCCTTAACCTGGTGATTGAGCCAGTGGCGTTTGACGAGTTCAGGGATTATCCAATCCTCAACATATCGCCTTCGAGGACAGGGCAGGCAAGGCTGGTCATTAAGAGAGCGATGGACCTGCTTATCTCAGGCATCGCGCTCCTCTTGCTCTCCCCGCTGTTCCTTGTCATTGCGATAGTGCTTAAGCAGGACGGGCCTGTCTTCTTTAAGCAGGAGCGTCTTGGCAAGAACCTTAAACCTTTTATGCTCTACAAGTTCCGCACCATGAGGCCTGGCTCAGACGGCGAGAAACGGAAGCTGAAGAACGAGGTAAAGGGGCTTTTCAAGATGAAGGATGATCCCAGGATAACTGGATTTGGCAGGATCCTGAGGAGAAGCTGCATCGATGAGCTTCCGCAGCTTATCAATGTCTTCAGGGGCGAGATGTCCGTAGTGGGGCCCAGACCGCATCTGCAGATCGAGCTTAAGAACTTCAAGGGCTGGAGAAGGGCAAGGTTCAATGTAAAGCCTGGCCTTACAGGCATGTGGCAGGTCAACGGCAGGCACGAGCTCAACTTTGACAAGGCAGTGCTCTATGACATATACTATATCAAGCATATGTCATTTATCCTGGATATTACGATCATTCTCAAGACCATCCCTTCAATAATCATGAGCCGCGGGAGATTCTGATTAATAGTTAAAATCGTCATCAATTGAAGACAAAAGTCCACTCTATAATGGTAAAAACTTCCGAAACCTTTATATATAATATAGAGGAATCTCTTTGAACAGAAAATTATCTGATATGGTGATTAGGGGGTCTGAAACTGAAGAAAATACCGATTCTTGCTGGAGCTGTCCTGGTATTGATAATCGCTATACTGCTTACTGCCTGGTATGCTGACAATATGCTTTCAGCTGGCCAGATTTCAAACCAGGGTGCCCCCAAGTGGCATTTTGAGAAGGCATCGCCTGGTAATGAAACAACAGGCACTGTCCAGGCTGCTGCATTGGTCCTTGCAGACAATGGCGACAATACCGCAGACCCCGGAAGGGCGGTCTTTAGCGATATCAGCTATGCGATGCAGGGAAACAGGATAACGCTTGAGGGTTATGTGTATGACTCTATAACAAAAGACCGCATCCCTGACCTGCCTGTCGCTGTCTACTGCGATGGCAGGGTCATCTCAGACCCTTATGCCAGGACAGATTCGGATGGTTTATTCGATATAACGCCTGACCCGGAATGCACATCCGGAGACGAGGCATGGCTCGAGACAGAATACAACGGGAGAGTATATGAAAGCGACCATATATTCCTGCCGGAGAGGGAGAACAATGCCAGGAACATCCATATATCATCAACCCACGGGCCCAGTAATCCTGTCTCAGGCGTACCAGAGTTTTCAACACCGACACTTGTGATAGCGGTAATTGCAGTCACTCTCGGAATCGCGTTCTTAAGAAAACACACCTAGACTTTTTTTGCTATTCTTCAGTGATTACAAAAACAAAAGATTTAAATATGAGTTATTTATCTCTTCTTCTTATATTAACTTGTTGGGGGTAAAAATGAAAAAATTGACAATATTAACAGCAATTCTGTGTGTTATATTATTGCTTTTGCTGTCCATTGGATTCAGGACAGGATTGAATGATAAGGATTCCAAGCAGGAAAATCACAATCTCAACAATATTGAGCAGACAGTTGCCAGCCTGGATGCTCCGCAAAGTGATAATGAATCCACTGGAAAGGACCAGGATCCCTCTGGGGATGGTACAGGGAAGGCGCAGTTTAGGGATGAGAAATATTCTGTAGATGGTGATCATATATCTTTTGAAGCAGTTGTCTATGATTATGTTAAATCAGAGCCGCTCTCTGGTCTGGCGATCACCAGATACTGCGACGGCGATGATGTGGCGACCGATGTCGTGACAGATGATGACGGCTATTTCAGCCTTGACTTTGACGATTGCGGGAGCATAAGCGAGGCTTGGGTAGAGGTAGAGTACAACGATGAGATTACAGAAAGCCAGCATATACATCTCCATTACCCTATAAGGCTTGCTTCAGGGCCGTCTGGAGTAGTGTCGCATCCTCTCGGTGCGCCTGAGTTTTCAACCCTGACACTTGCGATAGCGGTAATTGCAGTCACTCTCGGAATCGCGTTCCTGAGAAAGCAGTAGCCATACCCAAAGCAATGCATCCAGAAAAAGGAGGTAGAAAATGGAAGATGAAATCGAGCTGAAGGATTATGCTGTCATGCTGAAAAGGCACTGGATAATGGCTGCTGCAGTCTTTTTTATAGTGCTTCTTGCTGCGGTCGTATATGTTGTCGCTGCCCCTAGGGTCTATGAGGCAAGCAGCCAGGTTCTCATATCACGCCAGGACCAGATGTCATACCTCATGGACAGCCCGACCTATAGCGTTAATATAGATACCGAGAAGGCTATCGTGATGAGCAGCGCTGTGCTTGGCTCTGTGGATTACCGGCCGGAAGAGTACAAGCTTGATGTTGACTCAGCGCAGGATTCTGATGTGCTTATCATTAAGATCCAGTCTAAAGACCCCAGCAAATCTATGATTATCGCAAACCAGGTGGCCCAGTCCTATGTCAACTACAGCGCTGAGAGCAAGATAAACAGGGCTGTGGACCTCAACAGCTTCATAGACAAACAGCTGGAAACATACAAGGCACAGCTCGATTCCCTCAACAAGGAGCGCCTCGAGATAGAGGACGCAAGCAAGGCCCACAGCCAGGAGCTTGAGAACATAAATTCTGTTGTTGACGATTACAATGACATGAAAAAGGCATGTGAGGCAGAGCTAGCAGACCTGCAGGACCAACTGGCTGAAGCCGGCGTGAATGAATCTGGGAATGCATCAGTTTCAGGCTCTGAGCAGATTGAAAACGCGATCGCAAGCAAGACTGAGGAATGCAGCTCCATATCAGCAAAGTATGGTACTTTCCTGTCCCAGCAGCAGGAGCTCATCAATACGACAGATGCATCAGATGAGATAAGGAACAAGAGCATCCTCCAGGCCATTAGCGCAAAGGAGAAGATTTATGATTTCCTTCTCTCCAAGAGGGAGGAGATAGGCATAATGGCGCAGGAAAGCAGCGGGAATGCCCAGATAATCGAATATGCGACCATGCCGCTGGAACCTGCAAAGCCCAATGTCATCCTGACACTTTTGATAGGAATGGTCCTGGCAGCATTTGCAGGCATCGGGTCGGTCATCATCCAGGGAAGCCTGAAAAACACTTTCAGGAACACAAAAGAGATAGAGGCAGGGCTTGGCACTATAGTGGGCAGCCTGCCGATAATGGGCAAAAAAAAGCATAACCCGCTTGGGCATTACAGGATGTTTGAAGAGCATCCTGAAAGCGCTGCTGCCGAGAATATCCGCATACTGAGGGGAAGGCTCTCATCTGCAGGGCAGATGATATCGATAACATCTCCTCAGGAAGGAGACGGGAAAAGCGTCATCGCATCCAACCTTGGCATAGCGTATGCATCAGCCGGAAAAAAGGTGCTTCTCGTAGATTCAAATCTGAGAAATCCCATGTTAAGTAGGGTTTTTAAGGTGAGCAGGAATACGCCAGGGCTCTATGATGTGCTCGTGGGCCCGGGTTCTAAGGCAATAAAGGTATCACAGACCGTGCAGAAGAACCTCTACCTGCTTCCGGCAGGAAAAACTGCAAAAAACATAGATGCGATATCTAATGAGAGGATAGGTACAGTGTGCAAGAAGCTCAGAGAAAGTGACTTTGATATTGTTATTTTTGATAATACCTCTCTTGATCATGCAGATGCCTCAGCTGTCTCAGCATGCAGTGATGCTGTTCTTGTCGCTATCGACATGGGCCTGACCAACAAAGATACTGCAACCCAGGCAAAGGAGACTCTTATAAGGTCAGGGGCAAAAGTTTTCGGGATCGTGGTCAACCGCAGGTAGAGAGTATCAGAAGAAGCCTATGACCTGCACAATGAGTACATGTATGGCAGTACCCGGTCTTTCCTGGCCATCCTGCGGGCAGATGCAGCGGAAACCTTTGATGTCTTCTCGCTGTCAAATTTCAGGATCAGCTCTCGTGCCTGAAGTATAAGGTTATTCATGTAATCGTCATCCATCCCGGATACAGAGGTGAAATCCTCAACAAGGTCCATAAGCGAGCAGGTAAAGTCACCAACCAGCCTTACAGGTATCTTTTCAAGCTTATACGTGAAAGCGTTAAGTAATATCTTCTTCAGGCGCCTTGCATACGGCCCGTCCTCCTCTATCGAATAGCTGATCATGGCCCTGCTCAGCTTGTTCCTGTTCTTGTCAAAATGCATATAGAGGAACCTGGTCAACAGAAGGGCATGCTCAAACGTCTTCTGGCTCTTGTTGTACAGCACTGACAGCATCCCCGCATAACCCCTTGCATAGTTTTTTGAATTCCTTATCGATGCTGTCAGGTCCTCCCCAAGGGTAGGGTCGTTTTCGAGGAGCATGGTGCCGATCACGACCTCCAGCAGGCCATGGGCCGCTTCTTTCCCGTTATTGCCATTGTTCCTGAGCATGTCAAAGCCATACACAAGCCTGTCTGATAAAGGGTCGATATAATTAGGATGGAGCAGCTTATCGTCGGATGCGTGCAGGACAGAAAAGCGCATCGGCTCCAGGCCGGGAAATCTTCTTGACAATAAAGAGATAAGCGGTGCGTCATAATGCATCCTCTCTTTTCCCGTCCTGTATAGCGGCCTAAGCCTGGGATACATCTTAAATACTGAATCAGAATCATGGACATAGAGCGAGAGAATCGCACCAAGATAGGCATCTGTTCCCCTATCATAATGTTTCTCTACAACATCTCTTCTTAGTGCTATATGGGTGATCGGATCCGGCATGCTATATCATCTGGTTAGTACATAAAAATGACATATATAGCGATAACAACTAGAAGATAAATCTTTCGTTTTTGTTAGGTCATGTTTCTTCCTTGATATTATCTTATTTGCATATAATTCTATATTTGCATAATGAAAAAATCCAGCCACCCAAGGCACGGACGGCAGCGAACTTGTGTTCAGCTCCCTGCTTCGCTGACCATAACCCTACCCTTCGCCTAAAAGGCTCAGGGTTAGGGACATGGTCAGCTCCGCCCAGCCGTGGATGGATTTGTCAAAAACCACACATCTACGAAAGTAGTGTGGAGTTGTAAGCCATACAAGGTCTAGTGGTTTTTGATGCTCAGAATTCCACTCACATGGTGGTTTTCGAGCACATCAGATTCCACTTAGACCATTTATCATAGATGAGTGGAATTCTGATGTTTTCTTGCAAGTGCAAGATGCCGGCCCGGAGGGCTACTCTAACAGAAATCTGTCATTCGAAAACTGACTACGTCAGTTTTCTCAGACCATAATTATTCCGCCTTTTTCAAACCGGCGAAATAATTATATTTCATAGGCGCAATTCGGCAGGCGCCCTCAGCGCCGTGCTTAAGCCGAATTGCAGCCAGTGAATGAAA
>CAZPXC010000059.1:0-9364 GCA_964590935.1 uncultured Methanosarcinales archaeon | reverse complement strand
CTTAGATATGAGGTTAACTAAAGTCCTTATAATTGTTAAGTGAAATTTTCTAAATTTATTTTTTTCTGCAAGTGCAGGAAGCAAGCCCGAAGGGCGACTCAGAAAGAATTTTTTTTTATTGGCGCTGCCAGTGAATGAAAAAATTTTTCCAGCACATTTGAGAAAATTCAACATTATAACAGCTAAACTTATTTAAACTATTTCTGATTCTGTTTGTGGATGTCACTAGCCAAAGAGGCATATGCAGGGCTGTATCCTGGAAAAATCCCGGAGCATGAGTTCAGGATAAGGTATTCCGGCAGGTTCAATGACTTCAACGCAAATGTCTACTATACCAGAAAGAGCATGGAATTTAGGCTGAGCAGGAAATGGAAGCCTGTCAGCAGTGAGATAAAGATAGGGCTTATGCAGAGCCTCATGCTGAAGGTCTTCAAGGACAGCAGATCGACAGTGAACATCGATCTCTACAATATTTTCCTGAAAAAGGTGCATATCGCCTCAACCAGGACAGAGGCCGAGCCGGAGCTTGCCAGGTCATTTATCCGGGTCAATGATGCATATTTTGACGGCATGATAGAGATGCCAAACCTGGTTTTCGGGAGGAGCTCAAAGACAAAGCTCGGCTCTTATGAATACGGCTCAGACACTATCACTATCAGCACTGTCCTCAGAGGCAGCCCAGAGCTCCTGGATTATGTTATGTATCATGAGATGTTGCACAAGAAGTTCAAGTTCACGACGAAGAAGGGCAGGAGTTATCATCACACGAGAGAGTTTCGGCAGGCAGAGAGAAGATTCAAGGATCATGAGCTGATGGAAAAGAGGCTTGGCAGCTTTCTTAGGTCAAGAAAAAGATTTCTTGGATTCTTCTGAAACGATGGGCCTGCATTTGTGCTACATTTTTCTACACTAGCGGTCAGATTAATACCTAGTTAGACTTTTCTTTTTCTGAAATATTTTTTTTAGAATATAAAAATATTTAAATGAGCGTAAAATGAAATAATCTCACTTTTGGGGGTGAATGATTTGAGGTTTTTCAGTAGAGACAACCTTGACAGACTCAGGAAGGCTGTGCAGGAAGGATTTAAGACAATAAGGGATGAGCTCGACGAGCACAGGGAGAGCATCAACCAGAATACCAACGAGATCCAGTCCAATTATGAATACCTTTGCAGGCTTGATTCAAAGATCGAGAAGCTCGGTGAGCGCATTGACGAGCTTACCATGTTCTCAGGCCAGCAGGACATAGGCCATTACAATGTATCAGGCCTCACAACCAGGGAAAAAGAGGTGTTTCTTGCAATATATTCTGCCCATGAGCCCATAAGCTACAGGGAGATCGGGAGAAGGACCGGGCTCTCTGAGAACCTGGTGATCTGCTATGTCGCAAACCTTGTATCAAAGGGTGTGCCTGTCCTCAAGAAATACATGCATGACGAGGCAAGGCTCTTTCTGGACCCTGTATTTAAGGAGCACCAGATGAAGAGCAACATCATCGGTATAAATGAGTCTGTCTCCCACAGGATAATAATGGGTACAGTATAGGTGCTTGCCATCAGGCCAAAGCCCTGTTAACCCTCACTTTTTGTATTTAGTTTTGTCTTCAATCCAAATCTGTCGGTATTATGCAAACAGTATTATATCATTTTTCAAACATCAGTATGTTATGTTAACAACAAATGTTTATATAATAAATTCGATATAATTTAAATTATATTCGATATAAAACCGACAATAATCTAAATATTATCAATAAAATTCTGCATAATGGTGATTATTATTGCCATAATAGTGTGATTAAAACATTTAATCAAAAATTAAAAATAATGAGAGAAAAAAGAAGTAAAACATTATATCAAAGATAAAAAATTTTAAGCTTTTTCTGAGCGCTTGTTCTGGCTCTGGCTGATCTTCTCGTTCTTCAGGATCTTCTGCAGCTCTCGCAGGTATTTCATGGTCAGGTCAAGGTTGTTCTTTATCCGTGCTATGGCCTTCTCAAATCCCTGCTCCAGTGTGCTTCCGTTCAGCTTGTAGCCGATGACGACCCTGTGGTCCTGCTCTATATAGCTGGTCTTTACTATCATGTCGAGCGCAAGCCATCTCTTAAGATAGTCGTACATCGTCTGCCTGGTAATACCTGCAAAATATGCCATGTCCTCGACAGTCATTATGGCCTTTGTCGGGTTCTTCAGCCTTGATGCCTCTTTTGCGCGCTCATAGAGCTCTATAAGCACCTTGTTCATGCGTTCTGTAGAGCCTTTTTTCCTGGGCATGAGGCCCATCCTCTGTATGAGGACAGCGGCCAGCTCCTCAGAGTTGGCGCTAAGGTCAGGCTCAGCATTTGTCAGGATTATCTTTTGTTCTGTGAAAGCAACCACCTCCTTTTATGTTATTGCTTTCAGTTTAAGAGTTGATATATAAATTTTGCTATTTTTTCGACAATTGTCGGGATTAGTGCTTAAATATTTTTAGCAAATCTAAGAAGAAATAATTTATTTTTTATCTTGTTGATGATGAGAGTATGGTATATATCTAATACCTAAATGCTCAAATACCTCTGTGCTTTCTGCTTCATTACTTACACATTTAATGCTTCCAAATTTATTCTGGCATTCCTCTATTGGAATCTTTGGTGATATTACCTTATAACCCATGCTTCTTAAGTAATTTGCAAACCCCTTTTGTCTATTTGCAATAATGGTTGGTCCAAGAGTGTTCAAAACAAAAAAATTTAGAGGGAAAAAAACATATTTTTCTGGATCATCATAATGGGTAATAGTCAATTGCAGGTTATGTTTTTCTGCAACATCACATATTGTTTCCAAATCTGCCTGGAATTGATAATTTTCAACAAACAATTCATTTGAAGCTGGGACGTGGCCGATTGATAGATCCAAATGTCTCGGAATAATTGAATCACCTTTCTTGGAGTAGAGCTTATTGTTATAGGGTGAAATAAAGTGGATAGGATGGCCATGGAACAGACGTTCTACACCGGGATTTCTATCTAATTCCTTTTTTAGAGTTTCTTCAATTGATTTAGACGCTAAAACAAAATCTTTTCCGAATATGTACACTCCTGATTGGCCAATCTCAGGGAAATCTCTGGATCTAATGTATAGGCCATTATTCCTGACATAAGAATCATTAGGCCAAATATCTTCAGTGCTCCAGTATACATCACATCCAGCTTTCTGATAAGCTTTTGCTATGGCCTTTCTCTCCTTATTTTGACGGGCGTTTCTGTTCTGACCCACCAGGATCCTTGGAATGCCATCAAAGTCTATTTCAAATTCCTCGACATGGTCTTTTTTTACTATTCCTATTGTCTTTTTCATAAATGTTGAGTTAATTCACTTATATTTAAATATTTCGATATTTTTATTACTTAGTTGTAATAACAAAATAGAAAGATTTAAATATTATCTTGTTTTATTAATATAAAAATAATAGAGGGGATTTTATGTATAAAAGTGTTATGAGAGTACAGGTTGAGTCCAAGGACAGACCATATGTACCACCCAGGACCATTGAAGTGCAACGAAGAGACCCAGGCAGCCAATGCAGAAAATACAGCCGGAAAGCACAAGATGTAAAAAAAGAGCTTGACAGGCTTTTTTCGGCCAGATCAGACTACAACACTGAGAGGGTTTGAAGAACAAAATCTAAAAGATATTAAATTTTAAGTTTTTCTTAAAATATTTAAGCAAAACTAAATAAACCGGATTTTGCACTGATTTATGAACAGCATACATATATGCCATCCAGAATTGCCTGTTTTTGCCTAAATCTTTTAGTTTACAGCTGATTCGGCATTATCCCGATTGAGCAGGCAGGCCAGTAAATGGCCTATTATGGCATAATCCCGACTATTCGGCATCATCCCGAAAGGGGTGCCTTTTTCTGGCATAATCCCGACAAAAGAGTTTGAGGGTGCTTTGCTCTATAAGGGGCCTTAAACAATCCAGATATGGCAAAAGTCGATGTTTTTAGGTGGTTCCTGGGACTATTCTTGTATCATCCCGACAGTGGGCGAGCAGTATAGGGTTTTGGTAGAAAAATTGCAGCTGACTTCGATGTCAGTGGTATGTTGGCTCCTTCTCCTCTTTTTGCCCAAGCACAGCCTTTATGGCCTCATGCTGTGAGCTGGCATATTTAGCAATATCGCGCATATATCCTGGAAGGACTGTCCTGGTACTTGCCATTTCCTCTATTCCCTGTATAATGCTTTGGTACTGCTCAAAGGCTCTCTGAAGGTATAGAGGGTTTCTGGTGCTGTTCCACACTTCAACTGATTGGTCAGCAATGTCCTTAAGCGAGGTCATATCCCTTTTGTTCATCTTTTAACCACCCTTGTTTCGTTTTTATTGCCTGCAGGTCACGTCAATCCCTGCCTGGCTCAGGCAGCTCTCAAGCCTTGTTATCCTGGCCCTGAGCTCCCTGTTCTCATTTGCAAGGAAAATGATCCAGTCATTGATATTCTTCTTAAGTGATGCCTGCTCATTGTAGATGTTCCATGCGCCGCTCTTGAGACCATCGATGTCATACCTTACCTTCCTGAATGATAATACAGTATTTTCCCTGAAATCCATAGTGACACCCCCTTGTTAATAAATTTAATTAATTACTACATAGTGATGATTAATTAATATTTAAATACTTGTATCTTACGTTATATATTTTAAAGAAACCATTTAATCTACATATTAAAACCGGATTTTAAAAGTCTTTAAATATTATCCTGGTTTCCCTCCAACAATGAGCAGGCTGACCCCGGCGATGAGACAGTACATGAGCATAAAAGAGAGGTTTCCGGACTGCCTGGTACTTTTCAGGATGGGGGATTTCTACGAGACCTTTTATGATGATGCGAAAAAGGCTGCAGAAGCGCTTGAGATAACCCTAACGAAAAGAGGGGCCGGAAGCGGTGCGAAGATCCCACTGGCAGGCATACCCTATCATGCACTGGACAGTTACCTGTCCAAACTGGTGAAGAAGGGGATAAAGACAGTTATAGTGGAGCAGACAGAGGACCCAAAGCTTGCAAAAGGGGTGGTCAGGCGCGATGTCGTGCGTATCGTGACCCCTGGGACAGTCACTGAGCCCCATATGCTGGACGAGAAGAGCAACAATTACATAGCTTCTGTATATCATGACGGCCTGTATGGAATTTCAGCAGTCGACATATCGACAGGCGAGTTTGTCACTACAGAGACAGCTGACCTGCAGGATGAGATCTCCAGGCTGAGCCCGGCTGAGATACTCCTGCCTGTAAGCATGGAGGATTCATCACTGGCGAAAAAGCTCAGGGACAGGGGCTATTTCATCAACAGCTATGATGACAGGCATTTTCTGCATTCCAGGGCCTACAGCCTGCTTTCAGGGCACTTTAAGGTGCACTCACTGGACGGCCTGGGCCTTGAACATAAAAAGCTTGCAGTAAGTTCAGCAGGCGCACTCTTGGGATACCTGATGGAGACCCAGAAGACAAGCCTTGGCCATATAGGAAAAGTGAGAGTTTACACGATTTCAGAGTCCATGCAGGTTGACGGGATCACTGCACGTGACCTTGAGCTTGTCAGAAACATCAGGGACGGCTCTGTAAAGGACACGCTTTTTGATGTGCTGAACCATACAAGGACAGCTATGGGCTCAAGGATGCTCAAGAAATGGATCCTTGCGCCGCTAAAGTCCATGAAAAAGATAGTCCAGAGGCTGGATTCTGTGGAGGAGATATATTCCAGCACTATAATGAGGCAGGAGCTGACTGAACTGCTCCATAAGATAGGTGATATCGAGAGGCTGATGTCCAGGATAAGCCTGGGAAGCGCCAATGCCCGGGACCTTGTAGCCATGAAAAACTCACTCATGCTGGTTCCGGAGATAAGGGATGCGCTCTCCAAATCCGGTTCATACCTGCTAAGTGAGGTCATGCATGCAGATGACATGGCCGGTATTGTCCAGCTGCTGCAAAAGTCGATAAAAGAGGAGCCGCCCATGCTTACGAGGGAGGGCAACATGATAAAGCGCGGCTATAATACAGAGCTGGACGAGCAGCATGATATTAAGGCAAATGGCCGTGCGTACATCCGAAGCCTCGAGGAGAAGGAAAGGAGGGCCACAGGGATAAAGAACCTTAAGATCGGCTTCAACAGGGTGTTTGGGTATTATTTCGAGGTCACGAAGAAAAATATGAACCTTGTGCCTGAACATTACATCAGGAAGCAGACGATGGCAAACTGCGAGCGTTTCGTGACTGAAGAGCTAAAGCAGTGGGAGGAGAAGATACTTGGCGCTGAGGAGAAGATAAACCAGCTTGAATACGGGCTGTTCCAGGAGATAACAGGAAAGGTCGCTGAAAAGACAAAAGAGATTCAGAATACTGCGAAAAAGATAGCTGTCCTTGACTGCCTCAACTCACTGGCTATAGCAGCAGTCTTCAATAAGTATACACGGCCTGATGTAAGAGAGGGCTTTAGCATCAAACTGGAAGGCTCAAGGCATCCTGTGCTCGAGAGGGCAGAGGAGGGCTTTATACCGAATGACATAGAGCTGTCAAAGGACAAGAGGCTGATCATACTGACAGGGCCCAACATGGCAGGCAAGTCTACTGTCATGAGACAGGCAGCCCTGGCAGTGCTCATGGCGCAGGCCGGAAGCTTTGTCCCGGCTGAATCTGCAGAGATAGGGATGGTCGACAGGATATTCACGCGTGTCGGCGCACATGACGACATCATGCATGGGCAGTCGACGTTCATGGTGGAGATGAACGAGGTAGCATCTATCCTCAACAATGCGACAAGGCAATCGTTCATCATAATGGATGAGATCGGCCGCGGGACATCAACGTTTGACGGCGTCAGCATCGCATGGTCAGTTGCAGAGTACATAATCCATAACCTCGGGTGCAAGACCATGTTCGCGACCCATTACCATGTGCTTACCAAGCTGTCCAAGTACAGCGGCGTGAAAAACTATAATATTGCGGTGAGGGAGGATAAGGACGACATCATCTTCCTGCGCAAGCTAGTCAGCGGGGGAACAGACAAGAGCTACGGGGTGCATGTAGCAAGGCTTGCAGGCATGCCCTCTGAGGTTATCGAGAAGGCAAGGGAGATCCAGTTCAGGCTTGAGGAAGAGGACAGTATGAGGGATCGTATTGTCGTCGACAAGAAGCAGGACGACAGCCATATCCTCTATACCAAGTCAAAGCAGAAGACCCTGCTTGAATTATGATGCAGATAGCTGTTAATTGGTTTCTTTGTCAATGAAAATGATGGGACAGATAGGGATAATGGAGGCCATTTTACCGCTCGATACATTGATCAGGGAATATGGCTTTACGGTAAAGAAAGAAAAAAATTTTGAGGGCTCTTTCAGAGAAGTTCGATTTATAAGGCAGGACGATCTGGAAGTGAGATATAGGTTTCTTATGTATGAGGCAAGCGGCAGAAAACATGGCAGCTCAAAAACAAGTTTTGAATTATTTGCAAAATTAATATACGGAAAACATGATGTTGTCCCTTTATACAATTGGGGTATAATAAGCGGTATGCCAATAACTGAGGAGATTTCTAAAATTATTGATAAAGAAATCAAGCCGAAACTGGATGAGATATTGTTGTGACGAACCTGGTTTTTTATGATATCTTTTTCAGGAAAACGGACATTTCTGTAACTGCCAATTTTATATTTTCCTTTCCTCAAATAAAAAGACCTACCGGCCATGTAGAAATCCTTTCGCTCGTCACGGACGAATCAATGGCATTTCATGCCAGAATCGTCCTGGAGCTGTGTTGTCTTACGATACAGGCAAGCACTCGCTGGCCATAAATGGCAAGGATTTCTACATGGCCGACCTACCGAAAGGTTTTAATACTAGCTATGTGTTGTGACCATTCTCTAATAAATAAAGCGAGGGTTGAAATAAATGAGAAAAATATGCATAATGAACCAGAAAGGTGGAGTCGCAAAGACAACAACTGCGGTAAATCTGGGGGCTGGCCTTGCACGCAAAGATAAGAAGGTGCTGTTGATAGACCTGGACCCGCAGGGAAGCACAACATTCAGCCTCAAATGGTCGAACAAACATGACCTTTATGATTACCTGACAAACGGAGCCAGTATAAAGTCGTGCATAATGAGCCTCGGAAAGAACCTTGATCTTCTGGGCACGAAGGAGAACCTGTCAGAGATTGAGAAGCATCTTGCATCTGATTCCTCAAACCTGATGGAGATCAGCGAGAGGCTAGGAAAGATAACAGGCTATGACTATATAATATTTGATACCTCCCCTTCGCTCAATCTTCTCAATGTCAGCGTTGCCCTGGCGAGCAGCGAGGCGATAATCCCGACATCAACAGATGTGCTCGGCCTTCGGGGGACGACGAACACCATCGAGCTTATCGAGTCGATAAACCAGAGGTACAGCCATAACCTAAAGATAACCAAGGTCGTGCCGACATTGTATGACCAGCGCAACAGGATATGCAAAAGGATACTTGAGATAATGAACAACATCTACTATGATGTCATAAGCGACCCCATAAGGATCAACTCAAAGCTCAAGGAGGCTCCGGAAGAGCACAAGTCCATATTCTCATACGACAAGCACAGCAGGGGTGCAGAGGATTACGGGAAGCTTGTTATCCAGGTATTAAACGACAGCAACATCATGAGCAGCTACGGCACAGAGAGCGTTGCGATACCTGCATAATTTTTTTATTTTAAGTCTTTCTAAAAAGATCTGCCTTCAGCTGCTACTTCTCTTCAAGAAATGCGTCGATCGCCTTATCTATTATTGTGATGTCCTTGATCTTTTTACTTTCCGGGTTTTTGCCAAACTCTTTTATCCACGCGATACAATCGCCGATGTCTTCGACGACCAGGTCTGAAAATGCCAGCAGAAAAGGGTGGATCCAGTCATCTATCCTGGTGCTGTCAAAGACAATGCCAGATCTTCGGTGGTGCGTATCTTTTGGTATGACTGAGATGACAGGTCTTGAGAAGTATTTTGCAACCGCCATCTCCAGGGCTGAGCCCGCACCGACCTTCTTTTCAGCGTTTACGATGATGATATCAGCGGTCTTGACAGAGTGTGCATCATGACCCATCAGCTGAAGGGGTTTTGTCTCATCTCTCCAGACCTCTCCATCTGTAAATTCAACACCAGGTATTGTCGAAAGTTTCTTCTTAAACTCCTTCTTCCAATCCTTCCAGCCGTCCCTTACATCGTCACCTTTCGGTATCGGGCCGATAAGGAAGATCTTAACTGCCATTCTTGTTTGCAAAATCCAACGGTTATATAAGGTTTTTCATATTTAGGTCATGTAGAAATCCTTGCCATTTATGGCCAGCGAGTGCT
>CAZPXC010000058.1:0-9399 GCA_964590935.1 uncultured Methanosarcinales archaeon | reverse complement strand
GGTGCCTGCCGAACCAGTGCCAATGGAATATAATTATCCAACTGTTTTTTATCAGGGAGGATAATTATGGTCTGAGAAAACTGACATAGTCAGTTTTCGATCGACAAATTTCTGTTAGAGCAGCCCTTCGGGCCTGCTTCCTGCACTTGAAGAAAAGTGTGCACACACAGAAAAAATCCATCTACGGCCGGGCGTAGCTGACCATGTCTCTATATGTAATATAGAGTTATGGTCAGCGGAGCAGGCCGCTAAAGCCGCAGGTTCGTGGCCGTCCGTGCCTTGGGTGGATGGATTTTTTCATCAAACATATAACCAAACAAGAATAGTACCATATAGCTAATAGTGGCCTTATACCAACACCCATAGCTTTAAATAACAGGAAAATAACCATTCTTATCCAAGTAAATTGTGCAAATGGGTCCTTTTTTGAGCTGAAACTTGCAGTTTTGGCTGTGAAATTGAGCCACTCTTGCGCAATCCAGCCCGTCACGAGAGTACTCATGGGAGCTTACGACAAAGTCAAGCAATGAGCCTGGGAGTTAGTGTTACGGGCAACAAATATCAAATTATGCTTAAAATTCAATAAAAGGACAAGTTTATCATTGTTATCAGATAATATCCATTATTTATTGCTTATTTAGGAAAATGGGAGCATATTTAGCCTGATTTTGGTAAGCTTGTTCTGGGAGAAGGGGTAAAATCATGTTCATCTATTCACCAAGTGCCAGACTTTTGATAGGCAGGTGTAGGTTTTACTCTTTCTTCTAGGTGTAGTGAAGCGGAGGTAGATGAGAATGGGAAAGATAAGTCCTGTTTCAGCAAAATACATTGTCCATGCAACAATACAGATAAGCGGCATAGTTGACAAGCCGGATGTCATCGGCGCGGTCTTTGGCCAGACAGAGGGCCTGTTAGGGGCTGACCTTGAGCTAAGAGAGCTCCAGAGAAGCGGAAGGATCGGAAGGATCGAGGTCAGGGTAGAGACAAGGTCAGGAAAGAGCCAGGGCGAGATAATCATACCATCCAGCCTTGACAAGGCAGAGACAGCCATCGTCGGGGCAGCGCTGGAGGTCATACAGAGGATCGGGCCATGCACAGCCAGGATAAAGGTCACGAACATCGAAGATGTGAGGGTCTCCAAACGCGCGTTCGTCATCGAGAGGGCAAAAGAGCTTCTCAAGCAGCTTATAGACACCAGCATGCCTGATTCACAGGAGCTTGCCGATGAGGTCGCGCACTCTGTGCGTGTGATGGAGATCCAGGAATACGGGAAAAACAGGCTTCCGGCAGGGCCCAATATCGATGAGTCTGACGAGATAATAGTCGTAGAGGGCAGGGCTGATGTACTGAACCTGCTCAAGCACGGGATCAAGAACGCGATAGCCATAAACGGCACGAGCATACCAGAGTCAATAGTCGAACTGTGCAAGAAAAAGATAGTGACGGCTTTCGTTGACGGCGACCGCGGCGGAGACCTCATACTCAAGGAGCTGACCACAGTCACAGAAATAGATTATGTGACAAAGGCGCCCGAGGGAAAGGAGGTCGAGGAGATAACAAAGAAGGAGATCCACAAGGCCCTGAGGGCAAGGGTCTCGGCAGAGCAGGCAAAGCTTGAGCTGAACAAGGAGGTTTTCAAGAGCAACGCAAGCGTGGCATCAAAAAGGCCGGCAGAGAGGCCAAGGCAGCAGCAGCAATATACTGACAGGAAAGCCCAGCCCAAGCTTACGCCGGAAGAGAAAAAGCAGTTTTCCAACATGCTTGAAGACCTCATCGGGACAAGAGGCGCCTATATCCTGGACAGCAAGATGACCATCCTGGGCAAGGTGCCGCTGACCGAGCTTGTCTCGACGATAAAGAGCCTCAACACAGGTATACACGCTGTGGTGTTTGACGGCATCGTCGAAAATGATATAGTCAGCGTGGCAGAGAGGGCCAACATAAAATACCTGGTCGCGATGAGCTCTAAAGCCAGAGGATCCCAGAAGGTCATGATCGTGACATCAGAGAACCTGTGATGTTTTTATATTATTTTTATTGTTAAATTTAAACCAAGACTGCTTCTAAATACTGCATGAGAAAATAAAAATTTTTATTAATAAACGCAACTGTGCAACATCCAATATGTATGAATACCTCGTTGGGATACTGATAATGGCGGTTATCTGGGCCTTGGCCTTTATCCCGCGAAAAGACCTGAGAAGACCGATGATCTGGAGCGGTATTGCATATATAGTTGCGATAACCGTATGGTTCTTTGCGCTGAGGTCTTTGTTTTGGCTGGGATACATAGATAGCTCAATAACACCCGGCTACTGGCATCCAGACACTCTCTTTGGTCTTGGAAAGATCACAGGAGGCTATGCGATTGAAGATGTTCTTTTCATGTTCTTTGCCGGAGGGATAGCAACTTTTATCTATGAGTATTTTTTCAAGATCAGGATCAATATTAAAAAGACATACAAACATCATATAAGGTCCCCGCTCATCGGGCTTGCCGGCTCTGTTATATTTGCACTAATATTCAAGGTGAACCTTATGTATTCCCTGATCGTCTTCGGTTTTATCGGAGCGATACCGATCTGGATCGAAAGAAAAGACCTGATCAGGCATTCATTGATGGGCGGCCTGGTATTTACCATATTGTATTTTCTTGCGTTTCGTATGTACATCACGATCTTCCCGGATTTTATTGCCCGGTTTTATAATTTAAAAAATATGTGGGGGATCATGTTTCTTGGCGTACCTATTGAAGAGCTGTTATATGCCCTGAGCTTTGGGCTATTGTGGTCACCGATATATGAATATGAGCATGGTGAAGAAGATATCAAAATATGATAAAAATAAACTGGAATAGAATAAATCTTATTTCAGAAGCTCATCGATCACAGCCTGAAACTCTCTCTTTTCCGCATTGAGGTCGTTCTCCTGCTCGTACCCTGTGCCTATCCTGTAGTACTTGCATCCGAATACGAATGTCGGGACAGAGCCCTGCGGGCTGAACTGCCTGTAGATGTCCGTCTCTTCCTGGGGTACAGTATCTTCCTTGACGCTCGTGAGCGTGTTGTCGCCGGTGTCAAGCTCCCAGTGGTAAGCCACGATCTTGCCCTGGTTTACATATTCCTTGACAGTCGAATCGAACGTGTCGCCGACCCAGTTGCAGTGCGGGCAGGTGGTGATGGAAAACATCCTGATAATGGGCTTTCCGTCTTCTGTGCAGATATCCCCTTCTTTCTCAGAGAATGTCTGGATAGCAGGATTTACATTAACGTCGCCTGCAGCCGAGGGGTTTGCCGTGAAAATCTTTATGTCCGCCTTTGCGCGCAGGGCGGCAATATACTCCCCTATCTTTTCCTGTTGGACCTGCTGCAGCTCGTTATAGGCTTCCTGCTGTTTCTGCGCCTGCAGCTGGAGGGATATCTCGTTCCTGAAAGCGTCCAGGCCTGACCTTTTTGATATGAGCTTGATTATATGGAACCCGTATTCTGTCTCGACTGGTTCAGAGAGCTGGTTCGGGTATTTCAGGGCAAAGGCCGCATCCTCGAACTCCTTGATCATCTGGCCCTTTGAGAACTCGCCCAGGTTGCCGCCATTGGTCGCTGAGGGTCCGTCTGAATACTCCTTTGCAAGCTCCTCAAAATTGCCGTTGTTCTGGAGCTGCTCATAGATGTCGTTTACAAGCTGCTCTGCCTCTTCCCTGCTCCTGTTGCTCTGGCATCCCGGCGTCCCGTTATAGCATATAAGGATATGGCTTGCATTGATGCGGTCGTACTGGTCTGTGTGGTTATTATAATAATCCTCGATCTCCTGCTCGGTCGGGACAAAGCTGACATTCAGGTACTGGGACTCGTTGATTGTCGAGAAGACAGTCCTGTTCAAAAGAGCAAATATGATGAAGTTTTTCCTGTAGGTTTCTGTAGTCTCGTTCCTGAACTCTTCCATGGTCAGGTTCTGCTGGGCAAGAATTGCAGCAAGCTGGTCATCTGACACCTGCTGGCTCAGCTGCGCAAACCACTGGTCAACACCATCCTTGATCTTCTGCTCATCGACTGTTATGCCCTCCTTCTTTGCCTCCTGAAGAAGCAACAGCTCATTTATGCTCTGGTTGATAACAAAGTCCCTGGTGATGCTGGGACCGAACTGGGCAGCATACATCTTGTATTCCTCATCAATATCAGATGAGTATATCGAATCACCGTTCACGCGGGCAACCTCTGTGCCCTTGTCAGCATTCTGGGCTGTCTTTACCGCTGCATGGCTGGCACTGCTCCAGGCCCAGTAGCCGAGAAGAACGACAAGAACTATTACCAGGAGGGAAACAAGGATTCTGCTTGTCCTTAATTTTTTGCTTTTTCCTTTCCCTGCCTTATGTTTTTTAGCCATGAATATCGCACCATTGGGGAAAATTATCACTACTTAATAAAGGTTTTGATTTAGATGATTTTTTGTGCCACCCTCAAGTTTAGATAAACATTTATATTAGTACCCTGAATAAGGATAATGATGTATGACATAATAATCGGCAGGAACCAGCAGGACAGGGAGCTTCTCGGAGACAAAGGGATAATCCTGCTCGGCAAGCATTATGTCAAGATGGGTCAGACAACATCTTTGTCAAACAATATCTACCTCGATGTGGTCCGTTCCCATGTCGTTTTTGTCTGCGGAAAACGCGGGGGCGGAAAGAGCTATACCTTGGGGGCTATCGCAGAGGGCATGGCCTCGCTCCCTGACGAGATCAGGCAGAACCTCAGCATCCTCATCCTTGATACCATGGGCGTATTCTGGACCATGAAATATGCGAACCATAAGGAGGAGAACATATTGAGGGAATGGGGCATGGAGGGAAAGGCGCTCAACATCCAGATATATACCCCCACGGGATTTCACAGCAAGTTCAGGGAGAAGGGGATACCCACTGATTTTCCTTTCTCTATAAAGCCCTCTGAGCTTGATGCAGGTGACTGGTGCCTTACCTTCGGCATCGAGCTCAATGATCCGATGGGAGTCCTTATCGAGAGGACCATCAATGAGCTGAGCAAGACAAAAGACTATTCAATGCGCGATATCCTAACAATGATAAGGAAAGACACGGAATCAGAAAAGCATGTCAGGGACGCGGTGCTCAACAGGTTCATGAACGCGACCGCATGGGGGCTTTTCAGCGAGAAGGGGACCCCGCTCATAGAGCTTGCCGGTCCGGGCAACGTGACCGTGCTTGACCTGTCATGCTATTCTGCCATGCCGAACAGTTGGGGTGTAAAGGCACTGGTGATAGGCCTGGTCTCAAAAAAACTTTTCATACAGAGGATGGTCGCGCGCAAGACAGAGGAGTATGCTGACATAAACCAGGCGACGCATTACTTTGACGACAGGCCATCCAAGCAGGAGCTGCCGATGATGTGGCTCGTAGTTGACGAGGCGCACGAGTTCCTCCCGAATGACGGCAAGACCGCTGCGACCGACCCCCTGATAACGATACTTAGGGAAGGCCGCCAGCCTGGAATAAGCCTTATACTGGCATCACAGCAGCCGGGCAAGATCCATACAGATGTCATGACGCAGGCAGATACTGTGATAAGCCACCGCCTGACATCTAAGATAGACATTGACGCGCTCGGCCTGCTGATGCAGAGCTATATGAGGGCGAGCCTCAACGTGATGATAGATGAGCTGCCCAGGGTAAGGGGCGCAGCCCTGATATTTGATGACACCAACGAGCGCATGTACCCCATGCAGGTGAGGCCAAGGTTCACATGGCACGGCGGCGAATCGCCTGTGGCCTACCATGCGAAGAAGAGCAAGTTCGGGCTGTTGTAGGGCATATCTAAAATATGAAAAAAGAAATCCGGGTTCTGGGAATAGATGATGTCTCGTTCGACAAGTTCAGGGACAAGAAAACAAGAGTCATCGGGATAATCTACAGAGGAGGCCAATTCATGGACGGAGTGCTCTGCACTGTCGTGGCTGTTGACGGCTCAGACTCGACAAGCAGGATAATAAACATGGTCAACAGGTGCAAGTTCCTTCCGCAGCTGCAATGCATACTCCTTGACGGCATCGCTGTCGCCGGGTTCAATGTCATCGATGTCGTGAAGCTCAGCAGCAGGACAGGCCTGCCGGTGATAGTGGTCATGAGGGATTATCCTGACATTGATAAGATGATAAGAGCGCTGAAAAAGCTCGGCATGGAAAGGAAGATAAAGCTGATAGAAAAGGCAGGATTGGTCCATAAGCACGGCAGGATACACTTCCAGGCCATCGGGATGGATTTGAAAACTGCCAGGGATATACTGTCAGTAACTTCAACACACTCGTATGTCCCCGAGCCGATAAGGGTCGCGCATCTCATAGGCCAGGGTCTGGCATATGGTGAGAGCAAGGGCAGGGCTTATGTTTTCTCTACTTGATAAGATTCCCTGTACTGTTTTTTATGGCTATGTTGAGTATTATGTAGAACAAGTAATTAAGACTGACAGCCTGTTTCGCTTACAACATACAATAAAGGTAATTCTCTTGCCGCTCCATAGAATTCTTTTTGGATAGTATCATGGGTCACACCTTCTAAGCCGCCCATCATGACCCACTCAGGCAACCGGCATGTTTTTTGTGTCGCTTCTATGAATATATATCCTTTTGCTGTTAATTCCACTCTTGCAGTATCAAGGACTTCACGAAGATTTAAAGGAGCTATATGATCTCCAATATCCTTTTCAGTCCTTCCTTCCAGATCCAGATCAAATTTCTGATAGTTTATTACCATCTTTTATCCTGTGGGGATATGCTGCCTGTATATAAATATTTCTATCCTTGACCACTTTATAGTAATTAAACATAGGTTGTCGATAAAACATTTATGGATATAAGCCTCCTGCCTCTATTTCAGGAATATATCACTTCCCGCCCGATCTCTTCTTATACACAAATATCAACAGCGCAAGAAAAAGCATGGCAAATGCCACTACAAGGCTCCTGACATACGCCGCAGACACAAAATCCATGAAAAACTGCTGCGGCAGAAGGACTATCAGCTTGTCTGTCGCCGGGTTTAAAAGCCAGAGGTTGTTGCTGAAGAGCAGTTCATGGAACCTGATAAACAGGTAATCGAAATGGCTGCTCAGGATGAACGACGTCAGGGAGAACAGCACGATGCCAAGGCCCGAATAGATAAATATCTTCTGCAGGTTTTGGGCAAAACGCTTCCTGTCCATAATGAACAATACAAAAAAAAGCATGAGAAGCATGGCCAGCAGGACATGGTATTTTATTGTCCCTATATTTATAAGACTCCGGACATCGGAAAGGTGCCTCTGCTCTTTCTCGTTAAAATACTCGTCGCTCAGCGTGCCCTTGCCCTGGAGATAGCTAAACAGCTCAGTGGTCATCGCATCCGCTCTCTCATGCCCGAGGCTGTCATATACCCCATTTTTCTCATATTCCATGTTGTAGAACTTCCTGTTGTACAGCATATCATTAAAAGATCCCAGGAATGCTACAGAAAAGAGAAAAAAAGCTGTAACGATGACGATTATCCTTACCTTATTTTTCCTATGCATAATAGAACTTACCTGACTTTTTCTGCTGCTGGTCCTTCTGTGAGCCAGGCTTGTTGATGCGCGGCCTTCCTGAATCAGGGTCCCTCCTGAGCGTTATCCCCACACCCTTAAGCAGGGAGTTCATCCCTTTTTCCATGCGAAACGGCCCGTCCGCTGTCCCGCGCTCTGCAGGCTGTCCCTCGAACACAAGGAGCCTGTCTGAGAGGTAATCAAGGAACACAAGGTCATGGTCCACGACCATCACAGACAGCCCCTTAAGCTCGGCGACATTCCTTATCACCTTCGAGACAATAAGCCGCTGCTCGACATCAAGATATGCCGATGGCTCGTCGAGGATGATAAGCTCTGCATTTTTCGACAGGACTTTCGCGATGAACACCCGCTGGAGCTGCCCACCTGATAGCTGGGACAATGTCTTTGTCATCAGTGGTTCCAGCTCGAGCGGCCCTATTATCTCTGTCTTGAATCTTCGCATCGCATCCTGGAGCATAGCTGCAACTGGCTCATCAGAGTCAGTATCTATGTACTGCGGCTTGTACGATATGCCCACAGTGCTGTCAAGCTTCCCCGAGTCCGGCTTCTCTACGCCGGCGAGAAGCTTTACAAAGGTCGTCTTCCCTATGGCGTTCTCGCCAAGGACGCCGACTGTCTCGTGCCTGTATATGCTGCCCGGCCGGGCATCAAGCTGGAATTTCCCGAGTGTTTTATGCATCGCTGGCCACTCGTTGAGGACCACGGCTTTGCTTTCTGCAACAGGGGGCTTGATCTCAAACTTTATCCCTGTGCTCCTGAACCTAACGTTCTCCTCTTTCATAAATCCGTCGAGGTAAACGTTGATGCCCGAGCGCGCTGATTTCGGCAATGAGACGACGCCGAAGCAGTTCTCCTTGCCGTACATTATATGCACAAGGTCTGCCATGTAGTCGAGGGCGACGAGGTCATGCTCGATCACCAATACTGCTGTATCAGGCCCGGCAAGCTCCTTTATGCAGCGCGAGACAATCAGGCGCTGCTTGATATCAAGATACGATGACGGCTCATCAAAGATATACACGTTGGAATTTTTGAGCATGGTCGCTGCTATCGCGACCCGCTGGAGCTCCCCGCCTGAAAGGGTCTTTATGTCATTTTCCAGGATGCTGCTTATGCCCAGCTCTTTCGCAACCTCATCCATCTTTTTCCTCTCGTCAACATTCCTGAGCAGGTCCCCGGCCTTTCCCTTCGCGGTCTTGACTATGAGGTCCACGTTCTGCGGCTTGTACGCTACCCTTATCTCATCAGCCATAGATTTTTCAAAAAAGGCCTGCATCTCGGTCCCCTTGAAGAATTCCAGCAGTTCCTCGTGCCCGGCTTCTGCATCCCTGCCCAGGTTTGGCTTGAGCACCCCGGCGAGGATCTTTATCGCCGTCGTCTTGCCTATCCCGTTCCTGCCTATTATCCCTGTAACTTTCCCGAAGATGGGCATCGGCAGTGAATAAAGCGCAAACCCGTTCTGGCCGTACCTGTGTATCGGATCCTTTTCAAGCTCCTCTGGCAGGTTTATTATAGAGATCGCATCGAATGGGCAGCGGTGCACGCAGATGTTGCACCCGGTGCAGAGAGCTTCATCTATCAGAACCTTACCGTCCGGGCTCTTTATGATACATTCCTTACCGGTTCGGTTAATTGGGCACATCCTGATGCAGAGAAAATTCCCGCATCCTACAGGATTGCACCTGTCCTTTTCCACAACAGCTATCCTTGCCATAGTTATAGAGTTCCTGGTTTTGTATTTAAAGTTTTATGATGTTTTAAGTCAGGTTCGAAATTTTCTCTTCAAGTGCAGCAAGCCAGCCCGAAGGGC
>CAZPXC010000057.1:0-9419 GCA_964590935.1 uncultured Methanosarcinales archaeon | reverse complement strand
GCCTGCGGGCTTGCGCCAATGAAAAGATTTCTGTTAGAGCAGCCCTCCGGGCTGGCATCCTGCACTTGAAGGAAAATGTAAACTTGCAGAAAAGATCCAGCCATGGCTGGGCGAAGGAACAGGCCGCTAAAGCACAGGTTCGCGGACGTCCGTGCCTAGGGTGGATGGATTTTTTCTGGATAATACAAAAGTGAAAGTCATATCAAAAAGCTTTAAATAAACTATTCCTTTCACATTGCTGATGAGCATAGATATCGTATTCCCGAAAAACAATGAGAAAGAGTTCATCGAGATGGCCCAAAGGCTTGGCTATGGCTCTTTGTGCTTTGTCTATGACAGGCCGGACACAAAAAAATACAGTACAAGGCTGCATATATACAAGGGCGTGCTTGCAACTGTGCGCACAGTGGGCAGGTTCCGCAATTCCGACCTTGTGCTGGTGAAAAGCTCTGGCCAGGACAGGCTGGCTGTGGAAAAAGCAAAGCCAGATGTCATCTTCAGCCTTGAAGGGAGCAAAAAATCGGATTTTATCCACCAGCGCAACTCAGGGCTGAACCATATAATGTGCAGGCTTGCCAGTCAGAACAATGTTGCTGTGGGATTCTCGTTTGACCTGCTGCTGGGCACAAGGATGCGCTCAAGGGCAATGGGCAGGATGATGCAGAACATCAGGCTGTGCAGGAAGTACAAGGTAAGAACGGTCATCGCGTCTTTTGCATCAAGCCCATACAGGATGCGCTCGCCGCATGACCTGGAGAGCCTTTTTACAACACTTGGCATGCACCCAAAAGAGGCAAAGGAGTCCCTGTCTGCAACCCAGAAGATAATAAGGAACAACACCAGAAAAAAGAGCAAGGATTACCTCGGCGAGGGTGTTGAGATAATATGATCCTGCTCTATCTCCTGCTGCCAGGGATAATCCTGCTGGGGATAGCAACAAGCTATACTGACATTAAATACGGCAGGATCAAAAACAGGCACCTTGTGTTCGGGCTTCTGTATGCTGCCATCATTTATCTTGTATACTTCTGTACCGGATATATCCGGGCATCGCTTTCTTATGGGGAGCTAATCGAGACAGGCACCGATTTCCTGATCGCAGCTGTCGTCGCATACATGCTTTATCATACAGCGATATGGACAGCGGGAGATGCCAAGCTCTTCATAGTTTATGCATTGATGATCCCGCCAACGGTCTATGTGAACGGCCATGTGCCCTTCTTTCCTGCAATCGCGATACTCATCAACACATTTGTCCCGTTCTTCGTGTTCTACTTCATAAGGCTGATGGTATCTGCACAGAAAAACATAAAGCTGAGTGCGCTGAAGAACTCGTTCGACCCAAAAAAGATACTTGTCCTGGCGCTGAGCATATTTGCATTGATGTGGCCGATCAGGCTACTTTCCGGCCTGCTCGGAACCATCAACCCTCTGCTTGCCCAGTTCTTCTCAAACTTTTTCATCGTTGTCCTGCTGCTCTTCCTCCTCATGAGCCTGCTCGAGAGAGTCCTGGCGATCAACTTTTTATGGGTAACGATCATAACTGCTGTCATGAGGCTGCTCCTGGACAGGAGCATATACTCGATGCTGTTCCTGGAACAGTTTCTTGTGATCGTGCTCTCGTTCATCTTCGTCAGGTTCTTTATCCTGCAGCTGACGCACAGCATATATGTGAGGCATGTAGACATACACCTCCTGAAACAGGGAATGCAGCCTGCTGAAAGGGTCTTTAAGGTTGGAAAAGGCTACAGGAAGGAGCCTCTGCTCTTCTTCAGCCTTTTCTCCTACCTAAAGCAGCCCAAAGGAGAGGATGTCTTTGAGATCAGGCCTGAAGGGCTCAGTGAAAAAGACTGCAGGAGCCTGAGAAAGCTGAAGAGGGAAAACAGGCTGAAGTTCGAGCACCTTAAAGTGCACCAGGTACTTCCGTTTGCGGTGTTTTTGTTTCTTGGTGTCCTGGCGACGATCGTTGCAAGTGGAAACCTGTTTGCGGTGTTTTGATTATCTAATATTGATTTTTTTCTTGATTGTGCTATTGAAATTTTTCCATCCATTGGCTGCCAATGAAATATAATTATTCCGCCTGGCTGGGCGGAATAATTATGGTCTGAGAAAACTGACGTAGTCAGTTTTCGATTGACAAATTTCTGTTAGAGCAGCCCTACGGGCTTGCTTCCTGCACTTGAAGGAAAATGTGTAAATGCAGAAAAAATAATAACCTGCGAGAAATCTTAATTAACAACATAGAAACATTTATATATTCACTTACATATACCATAGGCATTGGGGGAAATATTATGACTATTGCAGACGTATTTAAAGAGTCCTGTCAGTTCTGTCATTCTGTAGGCTATAGGGTGGAGTATGAGAAACATGGAGGAAGGTGGGTAAAGAAAACCATCTGCTGCAACTGCAGGCAGGATCTCCAGAGGTAATGCCCTAAACCCTTCTACAGTGTTTTCGAAAGCTTTAAATTAACCCGTTGAATCCCTGCCGCATGCCAAAAATAAAAGAGAGCTACCCTGGCCTCAAGAAAAAATATTCTCTGCCTGACTTCGATGCCATCGACAACATCTTTGAGATATACGACCTCGACAATGAGAGGTATACGCTCAGGAAGATCAGAAGGCAGATAATCGAGAAGATAAAGTCGCATATCGAGATCCTTGAAGAGCTTATCCATCCAAACTCGACAGTCAGCTCATATCATGAATACAAGTTCCTGGACGAGAGCAGCAAAAAAAAGATATACGACATCTACAGCAGGCTCATGAGCCTGACAAGGACCTCCCAGGGCCTTGATCTCGAATGCGATGAGGAAAAGGACGCCTTATTTATCAAACAGCTGCATAAGATATGGCCTGAGCTTAAAAAAACTCTCATTGAACTGATGACCAGACTTAACAAGTGCTGGACAGAGGAAGAGATATCTGACAAGTCGCTGGCAAGCTATCTTGGCTGAGATGATGCAGACGCTGATTCTTTTACATGATTTGTGAGACTACCTTAACGATGACTTTGCGCTCTCTCGGCCCGTCAAAGTCTGCAAGCATGATGCTCTGCCATGTGCCCAGCTGCAGCTTTCCATCCTCGACAGGTATGCTCTCGCTTGGGCCGAGAATCGAAGCTTTTATATGCGCTGATGCGTTGCCATCTATCCTGTCATGCAGCCAGACTCCCTCGGGGATCATCTTTTCAAGCGCATCGATGATATCTGTGCAGACATTGGGGTCTGCATTCTCATTGATGATCACCGCTGCAGTGGCATGCGGAACATAGACTGTGCATACGCCTGACCTTACCTTTGACTTTGCGACAATATCTTCTACTTTTGGGGTTATATCTATTATTTCGCGCTTTTTATGGGTCGATATTTTGAATTGAGGCATGTTTGGTAAATCCCTTTTTCGCAAGTGAATCTTTAGTTCAGATATAAGTTGTTACTTATTTTGGTTTATTAAGGCAGCAAACTTTATTTTTATCTGAGGTGGATAATAACTTTCCGTCTGAATCATAGAACACGCACTGCCCTGACGGAACCCCTCCAGCGTTAACGCATGCTGCAGATGAGGATTCGCAGTCACTAGAAGTCCCTCCCTTGGCACCGCAATCGTTCATCCCATGCGTGAACAGTCCGACCCTGCCGGTAAAGATGATGATAAGGACGATCAAAACAATAAGAACAATGGCTGCCACGACTATTGTGTTCATGGACAGCTCGATTGCTTTCTTTGACATGGTAAAATTCACTATTGTATCTTGATGCAGCAGTGCAGGTTCGGATCAACCTCTGTGGTGCCGGTAGTGTAGCATTTTGCTGACGGGTGCTCCTTGTATACCTGATTTCCTGCTGTGTCCTGGGCATCCTTGCACTGGGAATACATGCATGTTCCGCCGACTTTATTGCAGTCGGACGAACTCTGCGTAAACCAGCCCATCCTGCCCATGAATATAATAGAAAGGATAACGAGCACGAGCAAGGCGATGGCCGCTATTATTATCGTATTCATTGATAAACCCTGCGCTTTTTTCATATTAACACCTCTGATAATGATTATATCAATCTCTGGCATAGCTCATATATAAATTTTATGTAGGGTCTGCGCATCTGCCGCCTATGCACAGCCAGATCTCCATCGCCGAATGCTGGCTTGTCACCGGCAGGGGCTGGGTGGATGTGTCTGTCGATCCGCTCTCAAGGTCAGGGCTTGACGAGCCCAGGGCATCGATGACCTGCCTTGAGGGCGAAAATACCTTGAACTCATAAGGCATGTTCCATCTGCCCAGCGTCTCGTTCAGCATCTTCTCTATGACTGCGCCGGCATACTCGCACGAGTGCCTGTGCTTGCTGTCGTCAGTGCATTCAAGCTGCAGCGATTCGACATTCGGCGACTTTGCGCAGTCGGTGAGCAGGTTCTTGATAAGGGTGTCCTTGGTGCATCCTGAATTTGTGTTCAGTATCGCACCTATCATCCCGGATGATATGTCCTTGTTTTTGTACGCAGCCTGGTAATCGTCAGTCGGCTTGAGGAGATACTTGAGCCCGAAGAGCATGATTAGGGATATTATCACGACGATTATCAGTAGCCCGATTATCTCTGACTGGGATTTTCTGAACATCATGATACCACCGTTATGTTGAGGTAACCGAAATAATACTCGTTTGATGTGGCATTGTACAGGGCGACAGGCACAGGGAAAAAACTCCTGCTTTTGCCAGATACATCATCTCCGTATATCTGCCATCTCCGCTTTTCCGGGTAGACCTCCTCTGCAGTTATTATCGTCTTCGGGAACATGGTCGAATATATCTTTTTCTGCTCCGGCGTGAAATCCTTCAGCGCCGTCACCTTCATCAGGTCGATGCAGTTGTAGTCGATTATTCCCTCGACACTGCACTGAATCTCCGGGAGTGACTGGACCATCTGGACAAGCTGTATGGCCTGCAGGCCCTTGTTCTCATCCTGTTTGCTGCCGGCGCTGATCACAGCATATTTAGCATAGAAGACAATCCCGAACACCAGCAGGAAGAAAAATATTATCAGGATCATTATACTCTCTCCCATCTTCATCTGCGCTCTCATCTTAGTATATCCTCGGGCATGACCTTATGTTGGCCTGGGAATTGTAATTCTTGATATTATCAACCGCAGAGACAATGCTTGAAATATCTGATGCCTGCAGGTTTCCGGGATCAGCAAGCGCGCTCTTTATGGCCTCGAACTGGTCTGTCGTTTCAGTGTCATAATAAAACTCGCACTGCATATCGCCGGCATAGTAATCGTAAAGCTTCTTTGTCCTTTCCAGGTAGATGTCATTTACAGCCCTCAGCCTGAGCAGGGCTTTTCTCATGTTGCATTTGTAATCATCAAAGTCCTGGGAATATATGGCACCGATAAGGGACGGCAGGCCCAGGTATGGGTAATCCTTGGTTTCATCAGGTTTCATCAACCCACCTGAAACCATGCTGAACATTACATGGCCGGAAACCTCGTCGCCGTCCACGAACAGGACATCCCACTTGTTGCTTTTTTGCATGCTCTGTGATACATCAATGCTATCAGTCGCGGCGGGTAGGTAGAACAGCACGAACCTTACAAAACTCTCGCCGTTGTATTCCTGATCTTCGACCTCAGAACCATCTATCAGCTTTACATCAAGGTACTTGTTCTCACCGATCTTTGAAAAGACGCTCTTCGCGAAATCCTCAGAGGTAGTGTCATCAGGATCATAGACAAGATAATACTTGATATCCGGAGTGGAAAGATAAAGGAAATTTGTCACCTTATAGGCCACATTCCAGTCGAGCGACCAGGCATCCAACAGCTCTGTCTTCAGACTCTCCTGGGAGAAGATTATGTCCATCGCCGTGTCTTCAGCTATCCCACTACCTTCAAACTCGATGGAGGATGCACAGCCGTAATCGCTGCATTCGTCAGGGTCGCAGCTGAATACAAGCCCGATGCTCGGCATGTCGATCTGGCTTGCGCTCCTGCTGCTTATCTGCGCGCCGGTAAGGATATTGTCAAGCTTGTAGAGCACGTCGCTCGCAAGCTCCTTTTCCTTGCTGCCCCTGTACCATTGCGTGAGGCTGACAAAAAACAGCAGTATGATGACTCCCACTATAAGGATGAAAAGCCAGTTGAACTGCACTTCCACAATCCCCTTTTTTTGTTTTATCATTCACATCCCTGGCCAAAAAAGACAAATGACAGCAAATCCATGCATGGCAGAATCTGCTCTATACCCCGGTACCGTGGATCACTGGCTTTTAACCTTGACCCTGTTTCCAAGACCGGTCAGCAGCAGGGTGAACCTGCGGCTTTTGGTCGTATCAAAACAGAGGTATCCGGGCGTCGCATCTACAACTATGCTCCCTATGTCGATGTCCCTCTCTATTGCAGGCGAAAACATGATCGCAGAGGTATTGTCCATCCATTGGTTGCACATGACCGGGTCATAGTCATCATTGGCACTGTTACAGAGGCCTCGAAGTTTCCTGTCCGACACCTTCATCTGCGTATCCACAAAGCAGATCCTGTCCACACCATCCGGGGCCAGAAACTCCCTTTCTGATGTTGAGCCGTAGTTCGGCCTTATCTTTTCGAACGCATTCTCCAGGTCGACCTGGAACTTTGTAGCATCAATAACCGACTGTGTCTTGAATAGTTTGCTGATCCAGCCGAACCCGAAGTACAGCAACAGGCCGATTATCAGAAGAGTCATTATGTAGATGAACAACTGGCTCTGCATCTGGCTTTTTCTGCTCATTGACCACTTCCGCTCATTTTTTTGTCTTCCTTGCCTTGCCCGCAGCAGCCCTTTTACCTGTCTTGCCGGCCTTGCCAGCCTTAGCGGGCCTGGCGGTCTTGCCTGAAGTAGCGGCCTTAGATGTCTGCTTTTTCTGTTTCACAATCTGCTGAGGCCCGGATTTTTGTTTTGGCTTCTCCGCAATCTCGGAGAGCTCTTTCAGGATATCGCCGCCGCTCCCGGATTTTGCAACATCATAGAGTCCTTTCAGCGCATCCTCATCTTTCTGCGACATTTTGGGTGCTGTCTTTGATTTTGATGCGTTACTATCTGCTGCTTTATTTTGCTTCGTCACCTGGGACGGCTTTGGTTGCTGTTTGGGTTTTGATTGCTGGTCTTGTTTTGGCCCCTGCTGTGTTTTTGTTCCTGGCTTCTGAGAAGATGACCTGTCTTCTTTTTCTTTTGCAGAAGGCTTCCCGGTCTCTTTTTTAGCCGGCGTCTGTGCCTGCTTTCCTGCAGACAACGGAAGCTTCTGCCCGGGCTTGCCTTTTTCATCAAAGGCTGAGAGAATCTCCCTTCTTTCATCAGACTTGAGCTTTTTCCTCTTTTTTCTTATCATCGAGCTCAGCGAATCAAGATATTTTTCCTGCGCTGTCTTTGCCCTTGGTCTGGCTGGTGTCATAGTGCCTGAACCGGGTCTGCCCATCGGGATCTGTCTTGGCCGCATTGCCGGGGGAGGGGATTTCTTCTTCATGTACTCCTCATACCCGACATAAGAGCCTCCACCAATGATGATTATGCCCGCTATTACCAACAGCAGCCATGTCCAGAAGCCTGTCTTCTTGACAGTATCAGGGACTGTGGGATCTGTCCCTCTTATGAACTCCTCGTAATTTGTGTAGCCGTCCTCATCCATGTCCTCATCAGCATCATCATTATATACATCAAGGTGGTATTGCTGCTCCCACCAGTCAGGCATCCTGTCGCAGTCAGTGTCGGGCTTCCCGTCAACAGTACAACCTGTCTGGGACGAGCAGTTGCCGCAGTCATCCGGACAGGAAGAGCAGTCCTCGGGCCCGTTGCACTCGCCGTCACCGCACACTGCCTCATCGCATGTGCCGCTTGAGTTGCAGAACCCTGACTCGCAGTCGCTGTTGTAGCTGCATCTCTGGCCGATGGCGCAACCTGTACATGATCCGCCGCAGTCTGTGTCTGACTCATCCTGGTTCATGATGCCATCATCGCATGACGCTGCAATGCATTTGCTGTCGATGCATGTCTTGCTTATGCAGTCAGAATCATCAACACAGTTCATCCCGTTGCCACACGGGGCACAGGCACCACCGCAGTCTATATCTGTCTCGTTGTCGTCCTTCATGCTGTTATAACACGGGCCTGGCTGCGTTATCGGAGTCTCATTGCCTGCCGGCTCGGTGGAATTGGTCCATTCGTGCGCTGAGCTTGTGTCGATCATCACCCCGTCACTTGTACCAGTCTCGCTCCAGAGGCCCAACTCGTTTTCCGCCATCACAGACCAATAATATGTCGACCCGTTGACAAGCTCAAGCCCTGAAACAGTAATTCTGTCTTTGGTCGTCGTGGTCCATGGATATATGTCTGCAGCACCGGGCGTAGAGCCTATTGAAAAGTTATATTGCTTGATCTTTGAGAGATTATCCTTAGAGCTCCACTTGGCCGAGAGCTTTACAAGATACCATGAATAATTTCCGTCATCGATAACAGGCACGGACGGTGGTGACGTGTCTATCGTAAAGGTATAGCTGTCGCTTATAGTCTTGTCGAATGTCGTGCACTCGAAATAGTAGGTATACTTACCCTCTGCCAGGGTTATGGGTGATGAGACATGGGTCTTGGCGTCAAGAGCAGTCATGACAGTGGTCGGATTCTGCGTCGGCCCATAAAGGCATTCTGATGTGCTCTTGCTGGTGCTGAGCTTGAAAACAAAGGTCGAGTTAGAGGATTTTTTCAAAGGCTGGATAAAGGTAAAGCCTGTCGCTACGCTCGTGTCGACCCTGAACATGAGCTTGTACTTGTCAGAGACAAGCCCCGCGCCGTTCTCGCACTGGACATAGTAGACATAATCTGCAGGGTTATCAAAGCCGCCTATCAATTGCTTGTTGGTCGTGGCCAGCGACCTGTTGTCATAGTCTTCGAACTTATCCATCTGGGTAAAGCTGAGCGTTGTCGTGCTTAGCCTGCACCTGACATCATCATCAGTCTCCACGATGATGTTGCTCTCGAGCGGGTACTCGACCACTGTCGGCGGATCCTTCCCGTCACTGTTGTCAAGATAGACGTCTTCGATAACAGGCTTCGTGTCATCCCAGCTGAGATTGAAAACGCCAGTGAACAGGGCACCGTAGCTGTCCTTGCACTTGACATACACTGGCTCCGGCACCTCTGAAACACTGCCCAGCTCAAAGCCGGTCTTTGTATGGTAATAATTGTATCCCTGGCCTGCAGGCTCTGATATCTCGTTCATGGGCTCTGAGGCATCGAACGATGCATCATTGATAGAGAACCTGCAGTCGGCGTCAATATATGTCTGCACCCTGAAGTCAAATACCCTGGTCGGAGATACTCCGAACTTGTTAGGGAGGAGCAGGACTATCTTCTGGCCAGTATAGTTTGCAACCATCACATAGACCGTC
>CAZPXC010000056.1:0-9964 GCA_964590935.1 uncultured Methanosarcinales archaeon | reverse complement strand
CACCGGAGATTCCGAAAGAGAACAGCCCGCCGTAATGATACATGTTCCCGGCATCATGGTCCTCGTAAGTTCCTGCCCTGAGATAGACAGCATCCCCTGCCTCAAGGCTGCCCCTTGCCCACGCAGTGAGCCTTTTTGGGCCGTTGACGCCATCACCCATATCTTCTGGATAGAGTCCGTTGTAGGCATCATCGCCGTTTTCTGAATCAAGAAAATAGATGGTGCCCGTGTCCCTGCAGTAGAAAGGGATCTCATTGCTCTGCCCGTCCGCTGTTTCAACCAGTATAGAGCCAGGGCCTGTCTGCATGCTCCCGTCAAGCCAAATGGTTATCCTCTGCATGCCCAAAGGGACTTTCGGGTCCTGTGTTGCCCCCCACTCTGCAAAATCAGAATCCTGGTCAAGTGTTACGCCGCAGACAGTTACAGTTGAGGTCCCTCTTGTTGTTCCAAACTCTCTTCCGTATATTGAAACAGCCGCGCCTTTGTCTTCCTGGGCTCCGCCCCAGTGGCCGCCTGAGATCACGCCGTCTGTCGCATCAGAGAAATAAAGGACAGGGGAGCCGGCAGCCAAAGCATTGCTGCATAAGATAACTAATCCAAGGACTGGCAATATCATCCGCATTTGTTTCATCCGCATCCCTCCTTCCATAATATGACCGCCTGCATCAAGTCAGTGAGTGCTATTACATCACCAGACTTCCATCTATCTATATAAGCAAACAGCTCATCATTGTCGATGCAGCTGTCGCATGGCTCGGTATCTGCATTATGGATGCAGTAGGCAGGGCAGCTGCCGCAGTCTTGCGGGCAGGTTGAGCAGTTCTCGCCACTGCCGCCGCATATGCCGTCACCGCAGTAATAAGCAGGGGGTATATATTCGCCTGTGTATTCATAAGCGCCGATGTCATAGCCTTGCCCCATCGGCCGGGGCATCCCGTCAAAGTCCATTGTAATATATGTAATTGCTCCGGAGTCTATAAAATGGTTGCCTGTATCATTGAGCATATGAAAATCATGCTCTGACATATTGACAAAATAATGGTAACCCTCTATAGGATTTGTATCATAGGAAGGGACAGATGTGCCACCATAATATCCGTTGTTGCTCATTGTTATCTGGCCCGGCCCGATCGCAGAGACATAGTTGCCCTGCGCCTGGACAAAGAGATTATTCTGCACAACAGCTGTCTTGCATGCATCAATCTCCAATGATACGGCGTTCATGGCGGAAGAGGACAGAACAACGGTATTGTGGAGAATCGATACTTCAAGTTCAGTCTCATCACCGCCGGCATTGCCGATGCGGATAGCGCCTTCGTTTCCAGTCATTTCAAAGTCATAGATGATATTGTTGTATATTTTCGCATCAGTGATCCACGGGCTGTCTCCCCAGTCATGGCCTCCAACCAGGATTGGCGCGCGCATCATATTGTATATAAGATTGTTATGAATAGAGACGCCGCCTATAAACCTCTGCTCCGGCGAAGCACTGGATGATGGGGGCGCATAATAAAATTTGATGCCGAAAGCCTCGATATCGTGCAGGACATTCCAGGCGACTTCAATATTTTGCGACTGATATTTGTCGCTTCCTCCATAGTAATACCCTGAATGCGGCGTATCATGGATCGTATTTCCCAGGATTTGGGAGTCGGGAGCGGCAAAGCTGCTCATGCCGTAATAGCCGCTGGTCGCGTCATTGTTCACCACTCTTGTGCCGTTCATTATATGTTTATAATCATTGATATCCATTGCTTCTCCTGTGCCTGACAGGTAAAACCCTGATACAACCCAATACGGCATATAAAGCCGGACACCTATGCTTGGACATCCGGAATTGGAGTCTGTGCATCCTATCCTGACATCTGAGCCAGGATAGGCGATTAATGCAATAGGGTGATCTTTCTCCCCTGCATGGGCACTCCCGGCCGTCTCGATGATCCGCAACGCTGCTTCGTTTCCGCTTATGCTGTCAGGAGTCAGCTGTTCAACCCCATCCATCGCGTACAGGATATCACCCGGCAAGAGACGGCTTTTGGCAAAGTCGAGGGTTTTAAAAGGGCTGTTGAAAGAACCGGAGTTTGTGTTATTGCCCCCCACTGCAACAAAGAAGATATTGCCGGCACGCACTGTGAAATCATGGTCTGTGTTTGACTCTTCCCCATCGACAACCACCCTGATTTTCCCGGAAGTTGCTGCTGGGCCAATCTGGACTGCAAGCTGCTGAATGTCAGGCCGGCCGAGCGATTTGCCAAGATAAACATTCCTGGCAACCTCACCATCACCTATATATACCTTGATTGCGCTTATATTGTCTTTAAAACCCTTGCCGAAAATAGAAACAATGGCCCCGTTATCATCCTCTCCTCCTGTGCTTGGGCCTGAGGTGATATCTGTGTATAATATGATTGGCTGGGCTGATGCAAAAGACACAAGCAGGATTATCAATGCAAGTGCATGAATGATATGCCTAGGGTTCATCAGCATCCCAGTTTCCATAGTTTTATCGCCTCTATCACGCTCAGGATGGAAACACCGCTATTTGCTGTCAGCCATGTGTTGATGTATGTGTTAAGCTCGCTATTGCTAATGCAGCCGTCGCACGGCACCTTATCTGCTGCGCCGGCACATTTAATGCACTTTCCCTGGCAGCAGTAGCCCTGGCTACAGAGCCCAACAAGGGCGCTGCATGAGTCATATGCAGAGCACGACTCAGGCATGCATTCGCCGTTGACAACGCTGCATTGCTGGGGCTGGGTCTCTGATATTGTTACAGAATGGCTCGGGGACGAGCCCAGCTGGAAATAAAGCGTGCCGTCCTGGGATGATACCATCGTATGCTCCATGTTGCCGTTGTCAAATATCCTGAAGGTTGTGCCCGGCTTAAGCCCTGTAATCAGGTTCTGTATGCTGCCCTGGCCATCAAAAGAGTACTGGACCCCTGCAATTTCCACAGGCACATCTGAAAACATCACGAGCCAGCCCACAGAGGGCATGAATGCGCCGCTCATCCGGCCGTCGCCTGATACAATGCTCCGGACTTCGGGCTCATATGCAAAAATGCTTTCTCCTGACCTGACAAGCCTCACAGCATCCGCGACAACAGAGTCATACTGCGGACAATTTGCGCTTGCAGTAACTCTGATGCTCCCCGAACTGCCGCTCGCAAAGCTGAATGTGCCGAGCTTGTACCAGTCGCCTGCCTGCACCCCGCCTACAACTGTCTGGTCGACAAGAAAATCTTCTGTTCCCCCGCTATAGCTTACCCTGTATGGGACGTCTGTGCAGTCATGCTCATCATTCCACATTATATAGACATCATAATCTCCGGCATATGGGATGTTCGGGGTCCATGTTGCTGTCGCGCCGCTTGTCCCGGACGCTGCCATGAAATCACTGCCGTAGTATTCAAGCCCGTCATACCTCTTGCTCCAGGAGCCTGTCACTGAAAACCCCGGGTCATTGTTGTCGATGATCATTCCCTCGATGTCCCTCGGCGAGAGGACATGGAGCGATGCCTGGTATCCCAGGCTATCATCTTCCTCATCCTCGACCCGCCACGAGCCGTAAAACGGCCTGTATATGCACAGGCTGCACGTCCCTGTCGGGTATTGCGTGCCGTCGACATAGAACTCGTAGGAGCTGTCTGTGTTGACGTTTCCTGATGAGTCAGGCCCGCCTATGAGCTTGTAGGTGTGGCTGGCCGGGCTTATGGTCTTCACGAACAGCCTGCCACCCTTGTCATAGACAGAAAAGCTGTCCCCGCCAAAGTACGTCCCTGGAGTACCGCCAAAGGTGTTTTCTGCAGCGCCGCCCACGCTTCCTGTGGTGAACTCAGGGGTGTGCAGGGAATGGAATATCCAGCTTTTTTTGAAACCAGGACTGGTAGCATTGACCATGTCAAAGACAAGGAAGAAGTCGTTCTCAGCATTCGGCGAGCGGAGATATACAAACTCCCTCTTCACCATGCTCACTTTCGGGGAGTTGCCGTTGTCTGTTATCAGCGTCGACTGGTACGCCCTCGTCGCATCACCCTCTATGTAATCATATTTATCAGCGACAGACTCCAGCCTCGTTATCCCGCCTATGTCCACAGGGCTGTCCACCTTATAGTTTGCAATAAGCCTCGGCGCGCTCATACCTGGTATCCTCTGCCCGGCATCATTAGACTTCAGGCCGGAGCCGTATTTGAACACCTCGTCAGGATCATAGATATTCATTACATTATGCGCTATGCTCCTGTAGTCGTAGTTGCTCTCATGGCTGTTCCAGTCGCCGTCAATGTACTTGCCGCTGTCTACTGCAAGATACCCCTTCCTGAATATGATGAAGCTGTTGCTGTCTATGTCCTGGTGCAGCATGAAAAACGGCCTGGGCTTGAAGACTGCGAGGGTGGCGTCAGGGTCTTCCCATGCTGATTTCATTATGACAATCCCTGCGCCGCCTGGGTGGCTTACCTTACCCTCGATATCGCCTCCGTCCATTGTGCCGAAAAGCTTTGTAAGCGAAAGGCCCAGCTGGGAAGGGCTCTTTGAGGCTACCTTATCATCATACCATATTATCGCGTATATCTTCGCATCATTGCTCATGGTGTACTGTGCATGACCATGGCTGTCAAGCCACCAGTTGAGAAGCATTCCCTCCTGCTCAAAACCGCTCATCGTGGTAAGTTTCTTTGCCGCTGTCACAGCGTCCCAGTACCTGTTAGGCACAAGAAGGCTATACATGTTCTCATTATCAGTGCGCAGGAACGCGTCCCCGGCGCTGCTGCTGGTATCCGACATGTTTTTCAGGTATGGGACCGAGCCGTACACCCACCATTCCGGCCAGCTCGTGAGCATGTCAAACTGGCCAATGAGGTCCTGGCCAGTGGCAGTGTGCCAGATCTCAAGCATCTCAGCCCATCTCTGGATATCGCCGCTGTGGCCTGTCATGCTCTGGAATGAGCCCCCTCCCATGCTTGCCCATTTCCACATCTCGAACGATTCGTTGAGGTACTGGCTCACGAACAGGTCAAGGTATTCCTTCATCTTGGTGTCGCCCTGCCCGCTGTCCAGCACCACATGGTCCCCGTATGCAGCCATACCCAGGGCAGTGAAGCTGTACCCGCCAAGCGTGTAGTCCGAGAACCAGTACTTGCTGCTCGCACGCATCGCCTCTGATGCAGTGATCAGCCTTGGCAGGATATACTCCTTGTCCTCATCAGTCAGCACAGGATATATCCAGTCATAGGCAAGGCTGGAATCATAAACCTCGCTGGCTGCATAATCGCTTCTCGCGCCGTCTGTGGCGAGATGCTCTGAATAGACCCTGAGCCATGCTTTTGCCTTGTTTCCGAAATCATCTATGCTGTGGCCGCCGTAAGAGAATCCGTCAATCTCTCCGAGCGCATATATAAATGAGAAAGTTATAAGATGCGTCTCAGGATAATCATAATATCCAGAGCCAATGCTGTCATCATAGCTGTCGATTGCATAGCTAAGCAGGTCCTGGTAGTATCCGTTCGCTACTCTCGTGCTGTCCCTGATCCTTGCGGTTATCACAGGGATATTGTCATCTGTCAGGAGCATCCTCGGGTGCGTGGACCTGATATTGTATACTGTCCCGTCGATCCATCCGTTGCAGTCCTCGTCAATAGCATTATCAGGCACCTCAGGAGGATTAGGTGTACAGATCTGGGCAAGGGAGCTGCATGAAAGGATGATAAGAATTACCAGTGATGAAATACACCCTCTTTTTGACATGCTGGTATTATCCGGCTGTCTTTTTTTAAATAATTTGTCATTTGGACCGTGGTGATGAAAAAGAACACTATCTTTCCGGGACAGCCAGAATAGTTATATTTAAATATTTAAATCAAACAACACTCTCAGGATGGATGAGCTGAACAAGGCATTTTCACAGCTTTCTCCAGGTTATTATGGTATTGTCGATGAGAGTGATGCAAAGATATTTCTAGAGTGTATGAAGCAGCTCCCGCATCCGGAAAAAGCCCCTGTCAACAACAGCATAAGCCTCAGGGCAGTTAAGATAGCGCACAAGTTCGGGCATCATGTTGTTGAAAGTGGCATTGACCTTAGAGAATATGGCAATCCGACAGCCCGCCTTTCGCCGCAGCAGCTCCTTTGGATTTTTTACCTTGGTGCATATGGGATAAAAAAGATAAGAACAGGAAACTCCTTTGGCTATAAAAAAGGCAATTTGCCCAATATAGAGTGCCATCTCTTTATGCATAATGCGAGGATCACGAACGAGATTGCCGATATGTCCGATGAAAAAACAGACACGACAGATCTTCTCAAGATAGCTTACAGTTGCTTTGAACAGGCAGGCAGGGTAAAGGGACTCACCAACCCTCTGGATACGCTCAATATCCTTGCCGACAGGATGTATTCTGCCCTGGAGATATCAAAAAGCCTGGGCGGTGAGGAATCCCTGAGATGGCTGAGAAAGAGCTATGGCTGCTCAAAAGGGGCGATCGCCTATTCCAAAAATATTCCTGAAGATAAGATCAATATAAGATACAAAAAAAAGATCGCTTACCTGTATGCTTTCTCTGCAGGGTTGGCTGAAAAGCTCTCAGTGTCCAAGAGCGAGGATAAAAAGGTAAAACTGATGCTTGATTCGATAAGGCTCGACATAAGAAGCGCTGAGCTGACCTATAGGCTGGATCTGCAGCATTCTGCCATATCGAGGTCCAATGCAGCGAGGAAAGCAATGGAGCTCTATCACCTGTACAGAGGCGGCAGCCATGATGATATTGCACAGCATTGCAGGAATATCGCAATATCCAACTATACAAGCTTCAAAAAGATGTTTGAAAAGGCACGTGCAATGCCGAAGAACAGGAGAGCTTCGCATCGAGGATGGGACAGACTGTATAATCATATAGGCATGTACAGGAAGGTCTGCACCCTGCTGGAGGAGCTACAGACAGAGTCAAGAAAGGCATAGGGCGCTAATCGTCCAGCCTCTTTACCTCAATAGAAACCGCCTTTCTCATCAGCCTGATATACCTTGGGCATATGGTGTACTCGTAATTGTTCTTCCTGCAGTAATCGATTATGCCCTCTTTCTCGTCATCAGTATCGTAGAGCACGATCACATTGATGCCTCTGCTGCCCCTGTGAGGTATCCTTGATTTTATCAGCTCTGTCTTTATCTTCCTGCTTATCCTGTATAGATGCTCCAGTCTTTTAGGCGCCTTTACAAGCTTATTGTACAACGGCTCCAGATAATCATCGTCAAATGCTGTTGTTTTGAATATCTCCTCTGCCCGGTTGTATGCCCGCTCTTCCCTGATCGACACAAATCCCCCGTATCCAAGGTTGACAGGCTTCCATTTGCCAAAGCTGCCGACCATGATGTCTGCATATTTTCCGTCGCACATGCTCATGTCGCCGATACAGCCTGATACGTCAAGGACGACTGTGCACCTGTTTTGGCATATATCATATATCTCCTTGACCGGCTGTTCTGCAAAATATCCCGCAGGATTAGTGTATATTATGCTGTTGACATCATTCTTTTCAAGAGCGCTTTTCAGCTCGGATGTGTCTATGACCCCGTCTCCTGTCTTTAGCTCGACAGCCTTTAGCTCAAGCATTTTAGAATATTTCCTGAAAGAGAGCCAGCCGCCCTGGTCAGGGATGATTATGCTCTTCCTGAAAGGTCTCAGCTTCCTGGCTGCAAACAGAGCGGCAAATATGGCTGTGTTTCCCCTGGAGGTAAGCTCTATGTTGCTGTGGCCTGTGTATTTTCTCAGAAGGTTTATGACGCGCTCTTTCATAATTGGCGGTATGTTTTTGGAGTATTTAAATCTTGACAGTATGTTATGTGAAGTTTTTAATTATCCCTATGTTGGTTTTTTTCTTTTATTGTGCAAAAGAAATTTTTTCATTCACTGGCTGCAGGAGCCGCTTAAGCACGGCACTGCAGGTGCCTGCGGCTCCTGCGCCAATGAAAAAATTTCAGTTGGAGTTGCCCTTCGGGCTTGCTTCTTGCACTGTAAGGAAAATATGCAACACAAGAAAAAATCCAGCCATGGCGAGATGGAGCTGACCGTGTTCCCCTACGAAGTAGGGGGTTACGGTCAGCGTAATAGGGCATTTTGCGTAGCAAAATGACCGTCGAAGCCGTGGATGGCGGGATTTTTTCTGATAATACAAGACTGAAAATTAAACAATGTCGTGGATGGCGGGATTTTTTCATGATAGAAATAGGATAAACATAGATTTACAAAGAAATAAGGTGGTTTGATGCGAAACGTTTAAATAATAAGCAGGTGCACACAATAGATAATATTCAAAACAAGGAGGCAGGAACATGACAGTCCTAAGAAAGTTTTTCGGAGTAAAGGAAACAGATAATAATGAAGGGGGGCTTTTGAGGAGCAACGAAGGCAGGGAGAGAAAGCTTATAAAGATGGATAAGGAGAACCTGGAGCTGTCCATGGAAATCTTCGAGAAGCTGGAGAAGTTCCTCAAGATATACCGAAAGAAGAGGGCAGCAGGCAGGCCTATCCCGCGTGACTTCGATGAGACTCTCAGGCATCTCGAGGAGCATCTCGGCCTTACCCAGCTCAAGATAAGCAAAGAGATGGAAGCAGTGATAAAAGAGGAGGCCGTAGCATTAAATCTCCTCAACAGGGTAGAAGAGGCAGTGGAAAGGATGTAATATGGACTATTACGACCAGATATCAAAAGGCTATCCCGAGCTTCACAGGGAAGAGCAGCTGGCGAAGATAAGGCTCATCAGGCAGAACATGAACATGATGCCGGGCGATATCCTCCTGGACCTTGGCTGCGGCCCGGGATTTGGCGACTTCGGTTGCAGGTCTGTCGGCCTTGACAGCAGCATCGGGCTTCTGAGGCAGGCAAAAATACCCTCTGTCCTCGGCAAAGCTGAAGACCTGCCGTTCCGCGACAGCTCATTCGACACAGTGGTTTCTGTGACAGCTGTCCAGAACTTCGACGACATCGAGAAAGCGCTCCTTGAGGCAAGGCGTGTCGGTAAAAACAGCTTCGCATTCTCGTTCCTGAAAAGATCGCCCAAGGCGCCCATGATCGAAAGGCTCATACAAAAGCATTTCAGAGTCGAGAAAAGGATCGATGAGGAGAAGGATATTATACTGATTGGAAATCTAACATCAAAACAGTGATGTCGCAACAACAATAACCTTTAAATATCCCCATGATGCTTTGGCTGAGGCATGCAGGTACTGGCTTTTGCGGATATGCACGGGAGCATGAGGGCTCTTAAGGAGATCAAGAGCAAGGCAAAGAATGCCGACATTGTCCTGTGCTGCGGCGACCTGACCATATTCGAGCAGAATCTCAGGTCATTCTTACGGGAGCTGGACAAACTCAAAAAACCTGTGCTGATGATCCCGGGCAACCATGAGAACAGCAGGGTCCTTAAAAAGGCATGCGACGCATTTGAAAATATCGTGTTTCTTGACGCAAGGGCGTTTGAGACAGATAGCCTGATCGTCCTGGGTGCAGAGGGAAACGGTTTCGGGCTCATAGACAGGCAGTTTGACAAACTCGCAAAGAGCTTTGAAAAGATACTCAGGCTGAGAAAGGGAAAGAAAAAGTACATCCTGATGACCCATGCACCGCCGTACAATACCAAGCTTGACAGCATCCTGGACGGCCACTGCGGAAACAAGAGCATAAGGAACTTCATAATGAAAAGCAGGCCATCGTATGCGTTCTCTGGCCATATCCATGAGAATGCGGAAAAAAGGGACACGCTGGGCAAGACAAGGGTCATTAACCCCGGGCCCAAGGGAATTCTGGTGAGCATCCCTAACTAATAAAGAATGCATCTTAATAATAAAAACATTTATTAGTGATAAAGTCCTTATCTATTATGTTGGGAGTGTTGATTAAATTACCAAAAATTGCTATATGCCAAATATCTAAAAAGAGCAGAGGTGGGAAAATGAAAGGATACGCATTGC
>CAZPXC010000055.1:0-10088 GCA_964590935.1 uncultured Methanosarcinales archaeon | reverse complement strand
GTGAAGAGTGATGTCCTTATCGCATGGACCAGCGAATTGTCAACATCCTTCTTGATGTAAGGGACAAGTGTTTCCGGGACCGAGCTGGGCAGGCTGAGCTGGCCTGACTCGATATCAATCTTGTTAAGCTCATTCAGGGTTGATATCTTCGCATCCACTGGGATATTGCTGTCAGAGCCGATATTTGCAGCAAGCGAGGATGAGAGTGTTATTGCGAGGATAGAGCCGATGATTGCGACACTGATAGCTGAACCGAGCTGCCTCATCGTGATGCTGGCTGCCGATGCCTCACCTGCAGAATCTGCCGGAGCAGATGAGAGCACGATATTATTGAGCTGGGCAGAGCCAAGGCCAAAGCCTGTCCCGAAGAGCAGCAGCGCCGGTGCAAGGGTCAGGTAGGTCGCATCCGTGGTTATTGAAAAAATGAGGGTAAAGACGCCTGCTGTCAGCAGGATAAGCCCTGATATGATAATCCATTTGATGTTTATCCTTGCGGCAAGGAATCCTGACATGGTCCCGAGGATGAATATGCTCCCGGAACTCCACATGGAGATGAGTCCTGACTGCAGGGCATTGTATCCCAGCACATTCTCAATATAAATGGGCAGGCTGAAGAATATCCCGAAAAGGCCGAAAGCAAGGATCGCAAGCACTCCCAGGCCGATGGAAAATCCCCTGTTCTTAAAAAGGCTCAGCTTCAGGACAGGATCAAGTCCTTTCTTTTCAAGCCTGTTTTCCTGGACAATGAACAATGCGAGGAAAACAGCTCCCAGCGCAAACAGGAAAGGGATGACAGATACAGATGCAAAAAGCGAGTTGATGCCCAGAAGCCCCCTGTCGCCGGTCGGCCTTATCCAGCCGTATGACCTGCCCTGTATTATCCCGAACACGAGAAAGAACAGGGCAAGCCCTGACAAGATTGTTCCCCACCAGTCGAACCTCTTGACTGCCTCTCTTTTCGATTCGATGATAAACACAGAACCCATCAGGGCGAGGATAGCCACGATGAGGTTTATCCTAAGTGACCATCTCCATGAGAAATATGTGGTGAGGTATCCGCCGAGCAGCGGGCCTATTGTTGCAGATGCGCCTGCAACAGAGCCCCAAATTCCGAAAGCTATAGCCCTTTCCCTCCCATGGAACTCGACCACGAGGAGCGCAAGGGCAGATGTAAGTGTCATCGCCGCGCCGATGGCCTGGATTATCGCCCTGCCAAAGATAAGGACAGAGACATTGCCTGCAATAGACCCGATAAATGAGCCTACTGCAAATATCACCATGCCCAGCATGAACAGCCTTTTCCTTCCGAAGATGTCTCCGACCCTTCCTGTGGTTATCAGGATGGTCGCGATTGTAAGCGAATACCCTGATATGACCCACTGGATGGAGCTAAATTCAGCACCGAGGTCGCGCAGCATGTAAGGTATGGAAACATTCAGCACAGTGTTGTCTATTATGACGATGGCAAGACCAAGAGCTATGATGACAAGGGCATACCACCTGTTCTCGTGCGTCGCAAACCTGCTGAAAATGCTGCCTTTCTTCATCTTGTCTTATATTACTGTATATAATATTCTATGGTCACTGTAGCGCTGATCGTCACGTCTGAGGGCAAGACAGTTGCAGATTCTGTCACTGCCTCAGGGGCTGCCTGTGCTTTCAGCGAGTACACATAAGGCACATAGTTGAAGCTGTTTTCTGTGACGCTTTTTATCTTCCCAAGGCTTACATTCAGGCTCCCTGCAATGGATTCTGCCTTTGCTCCGGCATTCTTTGCTGCCTGGGCGAGCACATCCTGCCTGTACTCTGCCTCTTTTGCAGTGCTCAGGCCGAAATTTATGCTGTTGATTTGGTTCGCGCCGTTTTTCGTGCCACTATCCACTATCATGCCTACCTTTTGCAGGTCAGTGGTCCTTATCTTTAAGATCTGTGTGGCTCTCCATCCGGTGACATTGCTTTTGCCGGTATTTGTATATGTCCTTTCCTCATAAAGGCTCAGCTGCTCTGTCTGTATATCATCATCAGCTATGCCCAATGACTTCAGTCCGCCGATAATGTTGACTATCGCGGTATTTACACCATTTTGCGCCTCTGCCGCTGTCGGCTGGACAAGGGAAACGCCCAGGTAGACATCTGCCTGATCAGGCTTATAGTCCATCTCATAGCTTCCCTGCACATCGATCGTGCTTTCCTTCTGTGCGCATCCCGCCAGGAGAAGCAACACAAATATCGCAATTAATGCACCGGATATATTCCTTATTGCCATTTTATATTTCACCCCCTCGGGTTTTTGTTCATCTTCTAAGTTTCATCTTTGCCTTTTTCGAAAAGATGAACAGGTAAAGTATCTCCAGTATACCTGCTGTGTTTACCAGGAACAGGACAATGTACCAGGCGATGCTGTTTTCCCTTGCCGCCCTCCACAGTGCAAATCCCTTCCATATCATGCTCCATATGAGCAGTAATATAAACATTGGTAACAACAACAGTACCATATTCTGGGCTGCGGTCATGTTTCCAAACGTCATTTTATCCCCTCCATCTTCATTTTATATTTCATGCTGAAAACTTCTTATCTGCTATTTTGGTGATGCACATTATAGACGCTTGTTTCACATCACCCGAAAGTAAAAGTGTAGGCCCTGAGGCCTTTTTCAGATCTTATCTCTAGGACAGATCTCTTCACCGAATCAAAAGACACAATATTGTATAGCTTTGCGTCCTTGATCATCACTGTCTTCTCAAACTGGCCGTCCACATAGATGTCTGCACTGACCTCTTTATCAGCCGAGGCCACGATATTTACGCTCATCGCGTGGAAGCCCAGCTTAATGCCGCCATTATCGCTTACAAGTTCCATGTTGTCATTGTTGTTGAGCCAGCTGCCGTTAAGGTAGAATTTTGAGGGCTCCAGGGTTTCAGGATAGGTGTAATCGATGACCTGGCCAGGGTGCCATCCCTGCTCGTTTCCGATCTGCCCCCTTGAATAGTTATAACCGAAATATATCTCCGGGGTCAGCAGTGAACCTGGGCTTGAGGCCTCTACACTAGGGTTGACTATGCCTGTGGGTATGCTCTCATTTAACCCCAGCACATCGCTCCTCTCCTGCAATGCCTCCTGTATCATCTTTTCAGCCTCTTCATAGGCTCCCTCCCCTATATGGTCGTATACGATAAATCCGTCGATGTCAATGAGATACTTCCTTGGCCAGTACCTGTTGTTGTATGCCCGCCATGTCATGTACTCATTATCCTGGACAACAGGGTATGTTATGCCGAACCTATTGACAGCGTCTTTTACATTATTGTAGTCCTTCTCAAAATCAAACTCAGGGGTATGCACCCCTATCAGTATGAACCCATAATCCTTGTATTTCTCATACCAGGCTTCAAGATAAGGTATCGTCCTCTGGCAGTTTATGCAGCTGTATGTCCAGAAGTCGACCAGAATAACCTTCTTTCCTATATACTCGGAGATGGTTATATTTTTGACATTTATATAGCCGTCAGGGTTGACCAGCTCTTTTGCCCTCTCGTATTTCGTCGATTTCAGCTCGATGCGCGCCCTGTCAGCCTCTGTCAGCTGGTGCACTGTGCCCGAAGAGCTCTGGTTGGCTGTCAGGGTTGTCAGGTTTTCGATATTTATGTCTGCCTGCACCTGGCTGGTATCGATCTTCGGCTTTGTGCTCTGAAAATACAGTATTAAGGCAGCTATCAGGACCAGCACTATCGCAAGTGTTATGTATCGTTTTGTGCTATTTTTCATTGTTCTGTAATGATGTTGAAGACAGGTATGTCAAGAATCCCGGTATCAGCGGCAGCACGCACGGGCTCAGGAAAGATATCAGGCCTGCAAGAAACGCGATCCCCAGGTTTACCAGGTTGAGGGACATGACACTTCCGCCGCCGACTGATACAGACACGCCCTCAAAGATGCGTGCGACTGCCTCGATGTTCGCCACCCTGCTGAGTTCGTTGACAAAGACAAGTATCCCTATCAATATCAGCAGGACGCCGAAGATTATCTGTACAGGCCTTATCCATCTGCCGCTTTTCTTGATAAACCTGTTCGCCTGCTCTGTAAAAAGCCCCACGATCAAGAACGGCACACCCAGTCCCAGGGTATAGGCCATAAGGAGAATAAATGCGCTTGTCGGATTTGTTGACGCAAGGGCAAGGATCGCTCCCAGGGCAGCGGTCACGCACGGTGTCCAGCCGACTGCAAATGCCGCACCGAAAACAAAAGAGGTCACGTATGACGACCTGAATTTCCTCTTCACCCTGAGCTTGTACTCTTTCTCGAGGAATTTCGGCTTTATCAGCCCCACGATATACAGGCCGAAAAAGATTATTATAGCGCCGCCAATCCTGCTGAGCCATGTCTGGACAGAATACCCCACAGTTACCAGTATGGTCTGGAGCAGTATCCCCACCAGAGAGAACACGAGCGAGAATCCCAGGACAAAGAAGATGCTCGCCTTGAAAGTTACCCAGTTTACCCTTGCCATCACGACCCCCCAATTATTTTTCCCTTCCTGCAGAGGAATTTATTCCTAATATATTAATCGTTCGCTTTCTATGCCTCCGCCAGACCATACCAATGCTTCCTTTTCCATTTTGTAACCATGACTATACATCACATACCCCGCATTTCTCCCCGACTTTTGATCTTGCCATATCAAGTGCACATATCCTGGGCATGCAGTTTTTCTTTTTCGCATTGTCAAGCACGAGCCTGGTATTTCTTGTGATCTTTTCCTCGATCATCTTGAACATCTCTTTTTCTTTCTTGCGGGCGAACTCTGCATAAGAGCTTATCACGCCGCCTGCATTCGCCACAAAATCAGGAACGACCAGTATCTTTTTCATACTGCAGAGCTGTTCTACCTCATAGGTCATCGGAATGTTGCTTCCCTCGACGATAAGCCTGAACCTTAGCCTGTCAACATCCCCTGCCTTTATCAGGTCAGGCACAGCAGCTGTGATCAGGATGTCTGCATCTATGTCCAGGATGCCCTCGCAGCAGTTTTTTGAGCCGGTCCTGTAATTTGTTACTGAGCCTGTCTCTTTCTTTATCCTCATCAAAGATTCGAAATCAATGCCCTTTTTGTTGTATATGACTCCCTTGCTGTCAGAGACAGCGACGATCCTGCACCCGTGCTCTGACAGGAACCTGGCAGCGAACTGGCCCACGTTCCCGAACCCCTCTATCGCTATACTTGCCTTGGCCAGGTCTACTCCTGCAAAAGATGCAGCGATTCTCGTTGCATGGAAAACCCCAAGTCCAGTGCTGCCCAGCTCATGCGGCAGACCTCCCATCGATCTCGGCTTTCCTGTGCATGATTCCATGCTCCCGTTGGCCTTGGCGAACCAGCCCATCTCCTCCTCAGCCATGTTCATGTCCGGTGCAGCTATGTACTTCTCCGGGCAGATAACCTTAATCGCCTCTGAAAATGACTTCACAATATCTTTTTTCTTCTGCCTCGAGATATTCTTGTCATCGGCGATGATGCCTGATTTCGCCCCTCCGAACGGCAAGCCAGCCAGAGCACATTTCCATGTCATGGCCCGCGCCAGCCTCGCCACCTCATCTAAGTTTACAGTAGGCGTCATCCTGACCCCGCCCTTGCCCGGGCCGAGGGCAGTATTGTCGATCACAGTAAAACCTTTCATCCCTGTCTTGGCATTATACACTGTCAGGATCTTCTCTGGTCCAAACTGGTCAAAGCTTACCATCTTTTATCATCACTTAAGTTTTGAAGCTATCTTTGCAACATGCTCTCCCTGGTACCTTGCAGCAGCAAGCTCATTTTCACTGGGCAGCCTCTCTCCTTCACCGCCTGCAATCGTGGATGCACCATATGGGGAGCCGCCGGTGATCTCATCAGTCCTCTTCTGGCCTTCAAACGCATACGGCAGCCCTACGATCACCATGCCGTGATGCAGAAGCGTGACATGTGTGGTAAGTATGGTGGATTCCTGGCCACCATGCTGCGTCCCGGTGCTGGTAATCACGCTTCCTACCTTCCCGACCAGTGCGTTCTTTGCCCACAGCCCGCCGGTAGAATCAAGAAACTGCCTAAGCTGGCCGACCATGTTGCCGAACCTCGTGGGCGTCGCAAAGATAATGGCGTCGGCATCCACCAGGTCCTCAAGTCTGCATACAGGTTCCTTGAGGCTTTTCAGGAACTCAAATGCGCCCATCTTTTTCAGGACCTCATCAGGCAGGGTCTCAGGGACTTTGCACAGCTTCGCCTGTGCACCCTTCACATTTCCCACGCCCTCTACTGCAGCCTTGGCCATCTTGTAGATATGGCCGTACATGCTATAAAAAACAATCAGCACTTTTGTCATCTTGCACCTCCATATGGACCATTGTATCCATCATTATCATTTCCTGGGTTTGGCTGTCCTGCGCCCACCCTTTGACCTATAGGGTGAGTATCTAGCCTTGGCCTTCTGTGATGTCCGCTCCTCTGGAAAGATACCATCATAATCTTCCAGGTATTCATCCCCCTCTGCCAAGGGACCTTCCTCTTCAAACTCATCAGCCGGTCGCCTGCCGCTTCCTGTATCTTTTTCTGTTTTTTTCGTATCTCGCCCTGATTTCATCTTCATCCTGTCAGGCAGCCTCACTTACTGATTGCGCTCTCAAGCCTCTTACCAACCTCATCCCAGTCAACGATCTTCCAGAACGCATCGATATACTTCCCTTTCTCGTTCTTGTGGTCTATATAATATGCATGCTCAAACATGTCCATGACAAGAAGAATGCCAAAGGTCGGATACAGGTTCATGTTATGCTTCTCGATCTGCATGATCATCGGCCTGCAGGTCTGTGTGCAGTATGCAAGGGCCACCCATCCTGATCCCTCGACGCTTTTTGCAGCATCGTTGAACTCCTTCTTGAACCTCTCGATGCTCCCGAACTCTTTCTCTAATACCTTTTTTATTGAGCCTCTGGGCTCTGAGCCTTTTCCAGTCATATTTGTCCAGTACAGCGAGTGCAGGACATGGCCCCCCACCTGCCATGACAGCTCCTTCAGTGTCGCCTTCATGTCCAGCTCTGTTCCTTTCTTCCTTGAACTGTCCATCCTCTCCAGGATCTTGTTTGCACCGTTGACATATGCCATATGGTGCTTGTCATGATGGACTCTCAGCTGCTCTTCTGATATATGCGGCTCAAGTTCCTTATACCCATACGGAAGCTCCGGCAATGCATATTTGTTTTCCATTTTTTATACCTCCTCATTCGTACCTCTACAATAAAAATACAGGTGCTTCTGCCTTATGACAGGGCAAAATAACCTCTATCTCTATAAAACAACCCCCCTGCAACCAATATAGTATATGAGTTTAAATACTTTTTGGTATCAGAAATTATGGTGAAATCTTTACATCAATCCATAATAAATTCATCATGAAGACTCCAGAGTGATGTTCCCGCTGCTCTGGATCTTGTTTATCTGATCGAGGGACTCGCATGACCTTTTCAGGTATACATCGCTTATCTTGCTGCATACGCTGTAATCACCTTCCATAACAAAGCGCATGTAGCATGTGTTCATCTTTGAATCCCCTACTATGTTGCTGCAGTATTTTGATGTGTTGAATATCTGGGACATCTCGATAAAGCAGTCATCGCGCATCTGCTGGGAATCGACAGTGTTGCACAGCCTGAGGGATTCCTGCTCATTATAGTCACCCATATCCTGTACTTTCTCAAGGATCTTCCTGTTGTCAGGCCTTATCGCTGGCTCTGTGCAGGGACTGCAGACTCCCCCGCAGTCTATACCATCCTCGTCCTGGTTCTGCACACCATCGCTGCAGCTCTCCTCTACCGGCTTGGCACAGGGACTGCAGACTCCCCCGCAGTCTATACCATCCTCGTCCTGGTTCTGCACACCATCGCTGCAGCTCTCCTCTACCGGCTTGGCACAGGGACTGCAGACTCCCCCGCAGTCTATACCATCCTCGTCCTGGTTCTGGATCCCGTCATCGCAGCTGGGCTGCTGCGCTGTGCCCGCTATATTAAAATTTGCATACGACGTCGCGATGTCGCTGCCATACCTGGCTACCCCTTCGAGCCTGTAGCTCCCTGGCTTTGCATCATCCGGAATCTCGATTATCCTTGATGACGTATCGACCATCGATATGCCGATTGTCTCGCCCTTTTCATAGATTGCAACGCCTGTCTTGGTGTTGACAACCTTGTATTCAAGGATGATGTCATACCTGCGCTGGGAGCCCATGTTGACAAATGTATTGGTAAAATACAGCTTTTCCCCAGGCATCACACTGGATTTTTCAAGGTCGATCTTGTAATCAAGAAGCTTTTTTGGGCTCTCCCTGTTAATAAAATAGAGCGCACCTGCAATCAGGCTGCCCCCTACAAGGAGCAGGATGACCAATAAAAATGCCTTGTTCGATACATCGATGACATGCCTCATCTGCCTGCTGTGCTTCTGCGCATACTCTGCCGCTTTCCTGATATCCCTGGGGTCATAATTGTATCTTGACAGGAATGCGCTTATCGAGCCTATATCATGGCCCATTGCAAGGTTTTGCTGGAAATAGTTGACAAGCTGCATGTTCAGCTGTCTTTTCTGCGCGAAGATGCGTGAGAGAAATGGCCGCTTCTGTATCCGGGCAAACGCACCCTCGATGGTTTCCATAGGATAACCGTATCTTTGAAGAAAAGCAGTTACCTGCTCCCTGGAATAGCCCTTGCTGAGCTGCTCCCTGATGTATGACACCAGATTAAAACCCGCCATCAGGGATTTTTATTGGACAGGTTTCTAATAAATATTCCTGTTCAGAAACAGCAATATTTAAATATAGCCTGCAAGTTATCCCCTAAAACCTGTATAAAATAAGAAAAAGGGTTAAAATATGGCAAAAGTACGTAAAAAGGACAAAGAATCTGTAAAATGGAAAAAGAAGAGATGGTATCCTATATTAGCTCCAAATATCCTCAACAGCCAGGTCCTGGGTGAAACAAGCACATTTGAACCCGTAAAAGTTATCGGAAAGACCCTGAATGTGAACCTGATGAACCTTACAGGAGAGGTAAGGAACCAGAACGTAAAGGTGGGCTTTCGGGTCAGCGGGGTCAAGGAAGGCAGGGCAATGACAGAGGTCACAGGATACACGCTGTCGCCCTCATTCATCAAGAGGGTCGTGAGGAGAAGGCACACAAGGATTGATTCAAACTTCACGCTAAAGACCAAGAACAGCCATAAGATAATTATTAAGCCTCTGCTCATCACAAGGAACAATGTGAACAGGTCAGTCGCCACAGCCATCAGGCATGGCGCTCGGGAGGTGCTCAACGGTATCGTGAGCAGCCATAGTAGCGATGAATTCTTCATGGACCTCATCCATTACAAGGTCCAAAACGAGCTGAAAAAAAGGCTCAGCAGGATATACCCTATGAAGACATGCGAGATTAAGAGCATGGCTCTCCTGCCCACAAAAGAGGGAAGCTAAAATATGCCAAAGCCCATCATTGACCACTCTAAATGCAATCTCTGCAACACCTGTGTAGAGATATGCCCGATGAGCGTTTTTACCAAGGGAAAGGGCAAGACCCTGGTATCCAAGCCTGATGAGTGCATTGGCTGCAGGGCATGCGAGGCACAGTGCTCCCAGGGCGCAATCACTGTCGAAGATTGATGCTGTAAAATATTCTCTGCTATCGCCTGGGACACTTATCGGCAAAATGAGCAAGATAAGGAAAATTGCACAGGGCGCTGAAGCTGTAATACTGCTCGACAGGGACAGGGTAGTCAAGCAAAGGGTCCCCAAGGCCTACAGGCTAAAGGTCATAGACGATAATCTAAGGAAAAAAAGGACAAGAAAAGAGGCAAAGGTCATCGAAAGCCTGCCTGTGCCAGGGCCGAGGCTCTTGGGCGTAGATGAGAAGAAGATGCTCATCGAGATGGAATATCTCGACGGGCCCAGGCTGGCCGATGTCCTTGAGAAAGAGCTGGAGCGCGTCGATCGGGATCTCGGCTGCCGCCGGCTGCGGCTCGTCTCTCGTATCCGGGTCTTCCGGCTCGACCACCTCGACCTGCAGCTCCTCGAGC
>CAZPXC010000054.1:0-10304 GCA_964590935.1 uncultured Methanosarcinales archaeon | reverse complement strand
GCCCAGTTGTTCGCATACCCGACATCATCACCGAACTCAAACATCTGATGATGTTTGCCCGGTGTCATCACATGCACTATCTGGTAGCCTAGTGAAGAGCAGTTCCAGTTCTCATAGAACACGTGCGTGCCATTGAAACTGGCACCAACTGTTTCATTCCCGCATCTCAAATCGAGCCATTCCAGGTCATCAGGCAACGATGTACCATAAGTCGTGCCGTTTACAGCAGAGATGCTGAGATTTGCAACACCTGTTGTATTAAAGCGTACAGTCCAGTTGCCCCCTACAGTGGGATATGACTGGAGGTCAATTATGGTTATGTAAGCCCCTGCATATCCTGAGAAAGAATCGACAGTGAACATAATGTGCGTTCCGTTGTCAGTGAACGGGATGTCGGTCTTTTCCCAACTGTAGCATGCATCATTCAAGAAATCATAATCAGCGCACTTGACAATTGCATTGACAGGACCATGCTTCAGCAGGCTGATCGTTGCGTTTGAAACATCGATATGGTTAATGGCGACAACATCGGTCTTCAGTGAGGCATTCTTATCATCTATTTTGATGCTCTTTATCCTGCCATTTACTGTAATGTTTGTTATCTGGGAGATGTTTTTCAGCCGAAGATTGATCAGGTTGCTTTGCTTATCGAATTCGACCTCAGACACGTTCCCGATCCTTTCCAGTTTCCTGATGCTGATGTTAAGCCTGGCTGTCAGCTGTGACCTGACAATCGAGAGATCTGCCGAAGGCACAGCAATCTCTTCAAACCCCATAACCTCAATATCGATGTTTGATGTGACATTGTTTGCCCCGTCTGATACATGCACAGGGATGCTGAAATTCCCGGTAACATTGTTCGAAAGTATTGTGAGCATGCTCCCCCTGATACTGAAGGTAAAGCCTTTGTTCTCTTCAATGCCGTATTTCAGAGATTCATTCTCCATGTCATAGAAATAATCATCCATATCAATGGAGAGGGCCATGTTGGGCTCCATCAGTTGCAAAGGCACAGAGCCGAAAGGAGTCAGATTGGCAGGTTTTTTAGAGATGTTCAGCCTTTCGCTTGCATTTGCCTCAGTTGTTATGTTCTCCAGTACAGTTATGTTCAATTCCTCGCTGATATTCTCTTCAACGCTTACATTGGCCTTTTCAGTGATGTTTTGGCTGATATTGACAGATATGTTTGCACTGATATCCTGCTGTCCTGCCTCTTCATTTATGTACTGCTCCTGTCTTTCTCCTCCTCCTCCTCTGCCATGTATAACCCTCACAACAGCTGTTTCTGTGCTTTTATTGCTGGCATTATCTGGCGATATATTGATATTTTCTCCGGCATTTAATGTTCCGTGGACCGCACCAGAAGACTCTTCATTTATGTAACTGATATTTGCTGCAGTGATATTTGCGCTGATATTGCCCATGGCCAGTTCTTCATTCACATAGCCGGCATTCTCAAGCACAGTAAAGCCAAGGAATGCAGGCTTGGTAAAGTATAGCATTGTCCCCAGCATGAGGATCAGCAGGATCGCTGCCAGGCCCTGGTATCTGAGCCTTCTGCCGCTATTTTCAGATTTGAGTATCCTTTCTTCCTGCCTCTTTATGAATCCCTTATACTCGCTCAGTTTCTTTTCGAAATATTGCTTATCGTATTTTTCCTTGTTCGCAAGCAGCGAAGCCATATGTTCATTGCACTGCCTGATCGAATTACGCAATTCTTCTATCTCCTTTTTGGATCTCCTTCTCATCTCTTCTTCCTTGCCCTGCTGTTGACTGTCCATATCGTCCTCTGGTCGCGGTGCAGCAATGCTCCGATCTCAGAGAACTTCAGCCTGTATTGCTCCCTTAGGAAAACAACAACAGCCTCGAGGTTGCTGTATTTCCTGTCAGCGAAAACAGATATTGGTACAAGATATGGCGTGTCTTTGACAACCAGCCGCTTTGGCAGCTTCCTGGTCGAGAAATTATATGCCTGCCAGATCGTCTTCTCGCTCCTGTTCATAAGCTCAGCGATGCTCTTGAAGCTCAGCCCTATGTTCTCATAGAGATATTTCGATACTGTTTCCAGGGAACTCAGCCTTCGGTTGAATATGCTGGCCGGAACAAGGATCTCGCTCTCGCTGACAAGCTCAAAGAGCTTTACAAGGTCAACATCATACCTGCTCTGCAACTCCGCAGCATACTTTTTTGACCTGATAAAATCATTGTCAGCTTTGATTGTCTTCAGTTTACTATGCATTTTCTTTATATGTAAGTATTTTTTACTTTATTTGTAAGTGTCATCCAGGTTTCTTTGTTCTATATATGTAAGTATTAATTACCTTATTTGTAAGTATTATCATCTTCCATCATTTCTTTATATGTAAGTATTTATTTGCGTAAATGTAAGTACTAAAACCAAAAAAATACATCTCTATTACTGTTTATGTAAGTATCTCTATATATATTTTTGTATTTTTTTCTATATATGTAAGTAATAGTGTATATGTAAGAAAACTATTCCAGAAGCTTGATTCTTCCGGACCTTACCTCAAAGATCTCTCCCTCTTTGAGCAGGCTATCTATTATCTTTTCAGCATTGTCAGCATCAGAGCTGGAGATCACCTCTTCAGTATCAGCGCCGTCGCCTTTGTCAAGAAGCCGTATAGTCTCGATAATCTTCTCGATGGGGTTTGATTCTGCAGCGGGTTTTGTATCATCTGCGTTCGATACGCTCTCTTCCTTGATCTCAGCTGATTCTTCTTCTGGAGCAGGCTCTCTCTTTTCCAGCATGTCCTTTGTTTGGATATCCCCTTTCTTGATAGCAATACCCCCTGACTCCTGCTCAAGAAGCTCAAGCTCCAGTTTCCTGTAGTCTATCCATTTGGTGTTATCGATTTTCTTTATTATCTCAGGGACAATGTATATCTGCTGGCCGAACTCGCGGGGCCTGCCGATAAGAAGGATTATATCGCCAAGGCGCACCTCGGTTTTCAGGCTGTCCTCTCCGAATACCCTGACAGGCAGCCTCCCGGTCCCGTCGTCTATGGTGAAAGTATTAAGGTTGCTGTCCTGTACAGGATCAGAAACTACGACAGACACGATATTGACCCTTGAGAATGTGTTGCCGTCAGCTGCCTGTATAAAGTTGGGCTCCCATTCACCCTCGACCCTTATATATCTGCCTTCGACGAGATCCCTTATCCTTGCTTTTTTGGCTACCTGTCTCTTAAAAGAATCCATGTTACCCCCACAAAAAAGAATGTTGCGGTATTTTATATAGTTTATGCTGTTGTTAAGTGAAGTGTTGAAGTGTTTTAGTTTTCTTGAGTATCTCAATGTTTATTTTTTCTTTGATAGTGTGAGTAAAATTTTTCCATTCATCGGCGGCTGGTTCGGCTTAAACACGGCACTGCGGGTGCCTGCCGAACCAGCGCCAATGGAAAAATTTCCCATAGAGCAGCCCTTCGGGCTGGCATCCTGCACTTGAAGGAAAAATCCAGCCACGGCCGAATGGAGCCGACCATGTTCCTATACAAACGAATGAAATTCGTGCAGTATAGGGTTATGGGCGGTGGAATAGGCCGCTGAACCACAAGTTCACGGCCGTCCGTGCCATGGGTGGCTGGATTTTTCATTATACAAATAGAATAATCTCAATAGCATACTTACAAACTTTGAGGAAAAACATCCAATAATCATATCTTAGAGATAAAGTTCCTTCTGGGCTCAAATAGGTCTCCTGATCTCTTGAGCTTCTCTATCGCATCGTCAACATCATCCTCGCTTATCCCGCGCTCGGCAGCCAGTGAGACTATCTCCTCCATAGGTATGCTCTTTCCGACCTTTTCCTCAAGCTCGTTGATGACCTCCCTCACAGTTATTATCTTGCTTCTTTCTGTCGATGGTATGCCTGTCGTTATCCTGTCGATGTCTATCTTGCCAGTCTCAGGGTCAAGGCCAACCTGCTCGAGGCAGTAGTGGAGAAGCGCGATAGCCTGTCTTGCGTCCCTTTTTGTGACCTTGTCTGCCAGCCTTATCTTGGCAGATGCCTCCGAGAGCCTTACCAATGCCTCAAGCTGCCTTGCAGATATGGGTATGCTCCTGACCCCACCCTCTTCCATGCCTCCGCTGGTCCTCATTTTTATATAATACTCCTTAAGCTCCTGGACTGCAGAATCAGTGAGCTTGGGTGTGATCCTCTGCCTGCTGTAGACTAGATATTTTCTTAGCAGATCGGTGTCGATATCAGTATCGGCTATGTCAGGCGACTGGTGCAGGTTGAGGATAAAGCCGGCCATCTTCTCATCTTTCTCCTCATCCGGCAGGTCCTTTATCGTGAATATCAGGTCGAACCTGTTGATCAGGGTAGGCGGGAGGTCGATCTGTCTGGCGATGGTCTCGTACGGGTCAAACCTGCCGAACTTCGGGTTGGCAGCTGCAAGGACAGTTGTCTCACAGCGCAGTGTCGCCTGGATATTGGCCTTGCTGATAGATATCGTGTTATGAAGGACAAGCCCATGGCTTATGAATGTCTTATTCGGCTCTATAGTGACATCATAGACCCACTTAAATCTCTTGTCCCTTATCTTCTTTATTTCTGAAATCTTTATGTATTTTATGTCGCTTGTAAACAGCTTTTCAAAAGCTTTTGCCTCTCCTGCAAACCGCCTGTACCTGTTCAGCTTGATCTTTTCTTTTGCCTTTTTTAGATAATCGGCCACAACCTTTCTGTGAGAGTTCTGCCTTCGTTTGATAAGCGTGGTGAAATAACCGTCACAGCAGTGGACCTTTTTTAAAAAATCATTAAAGCCTGTCAGCATCTCGTGGGGGATGCAGTCCCTGGCATTTTTTCTGTTCCTGCTTCTTTCGATGAAATGCTTCACCCTGTCTTTTCTATGGTCGTGTCTCACTATCTTGCTGCAGAATCTTTCAAGGTTCTCTTCGCCTGATATGACAACCTTATAATAACTCCTGCCTTTTCTTCTCTCGCATGCAATATAGCTCCAGATGCCGATGGTAAGCATCATATCCTGAAGATCCTCAGCCAGCCTGACAGAAGATGTTGAGAACCCGGAGCGTTCACTGTCAACAAAACCGTCACCTTTAAAAAAAGATTCAAGAAACGCAAGTTTTTCAGGTTTGCCTGCCTTTTTCAACTTGACAGGAATCCTCTTTCTAGGCGCTTTTTTGATGAGTTCAGGAAAATTTTCAATAAAAAACTCATAAAGGGTTTTGGAAGAGCAGCGGACAACATACTGGTCTTTTGTTGCCTTTGCTCTTCTTTTTACAGATGAAAAATTGATGTTTATTGAGGTGCTGAATATGCTCGTAAACAGCCTTTTGCAATCTCCTATTATCTCTTTGTCTGTGTTGCTTACCCCAATCTCGGCATAGCGGTTCTTTTTGCTGTAATAGCTGTGCCCTTCGCTTGCAATATAGCCGAGCAGTTTTGCCAGGCGTGTGCCAAGCGTCTTCGGGAAACTGATATTTTTGTTGTTATAGTTTTTTATTTCAACGCTTTTCAGCGGCTGTTTCTCTCCTTTTACTGGAACAGTTCTCACTGAAGGCACAATCATGCCCTTTTTTGCTGAAGCAGCCGGAATCTCACCAATGCTGTTGTTCCTGTAGACAAACAAAGGGTGTTCTGGGGTTACTGTTATCGATCTGCCGTTGCTGAATTTAATATTGTAGTATTGTTCCGGCGCCTTATGCCTGCTTATCCTGGCAGGAGCAGTCCTTGTGATCCTGTTAAAATCTGTGGTAAGTATCTTATCAGTTGGTATTTCCAGGATCTCACAATCTTTCCCCTTGATTATGTCTTTCCTGTGCTTTTTGAGATGTCCATCAACAAAAGTTCCTATTTTTTCAGTCTTCCCGTCCGAAAACATGAGCTCAAAATCATGGTGATAGCTTTGCTGCTCCAGCCCCTCATGCATCGCGCCCCTGTCTTCCTTGCTCATCTTGTCAAGCTCGTCTATCATTACAACGCCGCGGTTGGCGAGCACCAATGCACCTGCCTCCAGGCTCCAGCCTGACAGGAACTCATCTTTGACCACTGAGGCAGTCAATCCGGCTCCACTGACTCCTTTTCCAGAGACATACCTGGCCTTTGGCGCTACGACAGCAGCACGCTTCAGCAGCATCGACTTGCCGCTGCCCGGGTCTCCGATGAGGAGGATATGGATATCGCCCCTTGTCTGCACCCCGTCTGAGCGGCTTTTTCGTACGCCGCCGACAAACTGCATGAGCATTGCCTCCTTTATCCTGTCATGGCCGTAGATTCCAGGTGCAAGGGATCTTACCAGTTTCTCCTGCAGTTTCTTATCTTTTGACAGCTCGATTATCTGCTGCTCCTCTTCCTTGTTGATCTCGATGTTGGTGTAGTCCTCTTCAAGCGCCTCTACATAATTTGCCTCGATGATGAGGTCAAACTTGGTCGACTGGCCACCTGTACGCAGGATTATGGGAACCTCCTTGATGACACCAAAGACCCTTATGCTTGACCCGGGATTGGTCTTTTTCTCAGATATTGGGCTGACAAGATCATCTTTAAGCAACACATTCATCCTCTTGGGTTGTTCCCCTCCCTCAAGGTCCCGTGTCGATTCCTCAAGCACGATGCCCTGGGCATCCACAAGCTCTTTGCTCAGAAGCCTGAATTTTCCTTTCCTGCCGCAGCCGCACCTTGTCGGCTCCTTGAACTTGTTGTCGAGCTGCAGGACGTTCATTATGTTGCCGCAGCTGGGACACTCGAACCTTGCTGCTATGACCTGTGGCCTTACATCAGACTTCTGCCTTACCGTCCCCTCTATCATCAGGAGCCTGCCCAGGTGCTCTGCCCTGATGTTCCTTATAAGGACCTTTAGCTCTGCAGGAAGGTTGGTTATACGCATCCTGATAGTCTCTGCATCACCAGGCAGGTCAAAATTGGCGATAGCGAGCTCAGCAGCCTTGAGGACCTCTTCAGGCTGGTCAAGGAGCATATCAGCAAGAGATGGGTCAAACTTTGAAAGCTCGATAAAATCGATGACCAGGGATCTTCCGCCCTTCGACGCGACTTTCATGAGCTGCTTTAGGTAGTTGCTCTCGATAAATTGCTCTATCTTTTTAATCTGATCAACCGCTTCCATTGTAAGAAATGCAAAAAATTTTACTTGATTTTCTGCAGGTTACCTATCAGCTTGTCAACAGCCGAGTGCACTTCCTCTTCGCTCTTTGTGCCTGTGCAAACGATCTTGCCGTTTGAGAACAGAAGGAAGGTCGCCTTGGCCATCGGCAGCTTGTACACAAGCCCTGGAAACTGCTCAGGCTCATACTCGGTGTTTTCCAGCTTCATCGCAAGGGTGTTTAAGTTAAGGTCCATGCCTATGCTGCCTGAAGCGACGATGTTCTGGATCTTTATCTCCGGCTTTATCTTGATCTTGACATTTATCTTTTCAAGGCTCTTTATTATCTTCTTAATGGATTCCTCGACCTTGTCCATCGACCTTGCGCCAGTGCATACTACCTTTCCAGAGCTGAATATCAGTGCTGATGTCTTTGGGTCTTTTATACGGATCACAAGCCCGGGAAACTGCTCAGGATTGTATTCTGTGTTGCTGAGCGTCGATGCCATCTTCTCCAGCGGTATATCATGCTCAAGCGATGTCGAGACAACGATGTTTACTACTTGAATATCCAGTTTGCCTGATTTTTTAGTCATTTTGCACCCCCAAATCTGCAAGATATTGTATATAAATGAGGGGTTATTTATAAATACTCTCGTTTTTAAATAGATATGCCTCCTTTATTTCCAGTGGAGATATGGGCTTTATAAGGCTTCTCCTGCTATTTTGCTGTTTTTTCCTGTATTTCTGCAGTTTTTTTGCTTTAAATACCTTACCAGAGGCTGTCCAGTGGAAGAAAATAGAAGAATTTCGCCAGGACTAAAGACCAATCAAACAGCAAGACCATTCAGTTTGGGCATCAGTTCATCAAAGACTTTATATCACTTATAGTTAATATATATAAACTTTGTATTAATCATCCCAAAAATCTTTAAATATGCCTGTAAAAACCCTTTTGACAATGGTCAGGATTGATAAATATAATCTTGAGGTGTACGGAGATTATAAGTTTGAACCTGTTGTCAAGGAGCTGTTGGATTCCAGGTCAATGCAAAGACTGAAACATGTCCAGCAGCATGGTCCTGATTCCTGGGTGTGGGAACATGCCAACATCACAAGGTATGAACACTGTTTAGGTGTTTTTCTGCTGCTAAGGCGACTTGGTGCGCCATTGAAAGAGCAAATCGCCGGACTGATACATGACGTGTCGCACTGCGCCTTTTCCCATGCTGTTGATTTTGCCTTTAACAAGCAACTGTCAGCAGATTTCCATGAGAAGGAGATAGGCTATTTCATAGAACACTCAGATATTCTCCCCATATTAGACAATTATGGATATGATACAGGTGATTTTTTTATTGATGAGAATTACCCCTTGTTAGAGAAGGATCTGCCGGATTTATGCGCAGACAGGATTGATTACTTATTCAGGGATTCTTATAGGTATAAATTAATTACACTGAAAGACATTAAACAGATATTAGAATCATTGAAAGTGGTAAATAATGAGATCATTTTCTCAGATGAAAAAAATGCCTTTCTTTTCAGCAAGCACTTCCTCGAAGCTGCTGGTAAGATTTTTGGCTCTGCAGAATCAATATTTTTCCATACTAAGATGGGCAACGCCATAAAGATTGGATTGGACAAGGGCATTCTTACAAAAGAGGACCTGTTCACAACAGATGAAAATGTTAGAATGAAGTTGTTAAAATCTGATGATAAAGAAATCCTTGAAGAAATAGGACAGATCTCCAGGAGTGTTGTGATAAAAAAAACAGAAAAAGGCAATCATGATTACAATCTTAAAGTAAAGGTAAGGGCTGTAGACCCAAAGGTGTTTATTGGTAACAAGGCAATAAGGTTGTCTGCAATCAATTCTGAATATAAGAACCTGCTCAAAGATTCAATAAAAAAACAGCAAGAAGGGTATTATGTCAAGATTATAAAGAGATAAAACCGTTACTTATCAAAAACCAGCGCAGCAGCGCCGTATATGCCTGCAGAATCTCCCAGCCTGTTCTTTACGACCCGGACATATTTCCTGAGCGCAGGATAGGTGTATTGCCTGGTCAGCCTGTTGAGTTCCTTGTAGACCGGAAGGTTGCTCTGGCCCCCACCCATGACAATCACCTCTGGGTTGAGCAGGTTCATGATCCCTGCAAGGCCGATCGCCAGCCTGCTCAAAGAGAGGCTGCTTGCCTTTTTTGCGATCCTTTCTTTTGATGAGTAGATCTTTTTCGGGTCAGGGTTCCGGATCCTGCCGCCCATCCTCTTGTATATCCTGACCAGATCCGGGCCGCCGGCAAATGCCTCGACTGTCCCCTTGAGGCCGAGCCTCTCTTTCTGGCCGCTCGGGTCAACGATATTGTGGCCGAACTCGCCTGCGCTTCCTGTTGTCCCTGAATATATCTTGCCTTCAAGCACCAGGCCCGCGCCTATGCCTGTCCCCCATATTATGCCTATGACATTCTTATGGCCCTTTCCAGCACCAAGCCTGGCCTCGCCATAGGCGATGCAGTCTGCGTCATTGTTGACAGTCACCTTGCATCGGTATTTTTCCCTGAGATATTTCCCGAGAGGAAATTTGCTTAAGGATTTTATCTTAGAGACCCCGGCAAATGACCCGTCCTTGGTAATCACATCAGGTATGCTGATGCCGATACCGTGGATCCTTTCTGTCTTCAGTTCATCGATAAGCCCGGTCATCATGCCAAGGACATCCTTTTTTGGCATGCTGACCACGGATTCGTATTTTTTCTTTTTGAAGTACACCCTTTTCTTTTTCAGCTGCCTGAACCTGTCATTGAACAGCACACCCTCTATCTTGGTGCCGCCGATGTCAAGAGCTATAGCATATCTCATAAAGATATTTATTTTTATTTAGGTTTAAATTTTTTTTGGTCGATTAAAATGGAGAACCTTGATATTTTTGCAAAAAGCTTTAAATATAACATCAATCAATGAAATTATCATGGTGGATGCATATCTTTGTAATCAGGTGAGGAAATATCTGGAAAGAGGATATACAATTCAACATATCCATAAGAATTTCACGAGCAAGGGACACTCCATACCCGAGATTAATCTGGCGATAAAGGAGTTCTTTAAGGATGATGCCACCAAGGAAGATGACAAGCTCATCCGGAAGATAGAAACCCGGGTTCGAAAAGGGAAGAATGGCAAGCCAGAGTTGCTTCAGAACATATTCGCTGAACT
>CAZPXC010000053.1:5521-10327 GCA_964590935.1 uncultured Methanosarcinales archaeon | reverse complement strand
CCTTTTCAGGACAGGAGAGCACCAGAGTATGCAATTCGACCAGTTCCTGGTCGCGCCGTATATGGCTCCGACAGACGGGAGCGGCTCGCCTGTTGACCAGACATTATGGATAGATAATCTCACACTTTCAGACTACCGCGTGTCAGGGCAGTGCAGCCCGGCTGCAGAAATCTGCGGCAATGGCTTTGATGAAGACTGCGACGGCCAGGATACGGCATGCCTGTGCAGCAGCGCTGATACAGACGGCGACAATGTAGTGGACACAGGTGAACTGTCAGAATACATTGATAGCTGGAAAGCCGGAGATGTTGAGACTGAAAGCCTAATGCAGGGGATAAGGGAATGGAAGGATGGGTGCTGAAATGAGCAAAAAAGAAAAAAAGGACAGGAAAGCGCAGCAAAAAAAAGAGACAAAAAAACCATCTGAGCCATTGAAGATAGGTGTCTTCATATGCCACTGCGGAAAAAATATCGCTGGATCTGTCGACGTTAAAAAGGTAACAGAGTATGCAAAGTCGCTTCCTGGTGTCGTTATCGCTGACGACAACATGTACTCGTGCTCTGACCCTGGCCAGGATGCGATAAAGAAGGCTATAAGGGATGCGGGCGTCAACAGGGTCGTCGTCGCGGCATGCTCGCCGAAGATGCATGAGCCGACATTCAGGCGCTGCCTTACAGAGGTGGGCTTAAACCCATATTTCCTGGAAATGGCAAACATAAGGGAGCACTGCTCCTGGGTCCATATATGGGAAAAGGAAAAGGCCACTGAGAAGGCCAAGGACATCGTGGCGATGGCAGTAGCCAAGGCAAGGCACCTGCAGCCCCTGGAGAACATAGGCGTTCCTGTCGAGAAGAAGACCCTGATAATAGGTGGAGGGATAGCGGGATGCCAGGCAGCCCTTGACCTTGCAGACATGGGCTTTGCAGTATACCTGCTCGAGAAAGAGCCGAGCATCGGTGGCAGGATGGCCCAACTCGACAAGACCTTCCCGACCATGGACTGCTCGATATGCATCGAGGGGCCCAAGCTTGTCGACGTGGGAAGGCACCCGAACATCAAGCTGCTCACGTTTACAGAGGTCAAGGAGGTCACAGGATACATCGGAAATTTCCATGTCAAGGCAGTTACAAAGCCAAGGTATGTCAACATGGACAAGTGCACAGGCTGCGGTGAGTGCACCCCTGCCTGCCCGGTGATAAGGCCAAGCAGGTTTGAACGTGACTTGGGGCCGACCAGGGCGATATCCGCTTATTTCCCACAGGCTGTACCCCAGCGATATTATATAGACCCTGATGCATGCATAAAATGCTACAAGTGCGCAGATGCCTGCGGCTCAAGAAACGCTATCGACTTTACGCAGACAGAGACAGAGCATAAATTTACCGTGGGCACGATAATCGTTGCCACCGGCTGCGAGAGCTTCAATCCCATGAACAAGTCTGAATACGGCTACGGCAGGAACGAGAATGTCATTGACTCGATAGAGTTCGAGAGGATTGTCTGCGCAGGAGGCCCGACAGGCGGCGAGCTTGTGAGGAGGGATGGGAAGCATGCAAAAAGATACGCCTTTATCCAGTGCGTGGGCTCCAGAGACCATAAGTGTGGGAACGAGTACTGCTCGAATGTATGTTGCTTAAACAGCATCAAGCTCTCTCTGTTGATAAAAGAGCATGTCCCTGATTCAGAGATTAGCATATACTATATAGATATCCGTGCCTTCGGCAAGGGTTTTGAGGAGCTTTATGCAAGGGCGAGGAACGCCGGTGTGCAGTTTGTCAAGAGCAGGGTATCGCATGTCGAGGACGGCCCCGGCAACAACCCCATTGTGGCGGGAGAGGACGTGCTGACAGGGAACATATTCAGGCAGGAGACTGACCTGGTTATCCTCGCATCAGGCATGGTCCCGAACAGGTCATCAAAAGAAATCGCGCAGATACTGCACATCCCGAGGAACAATGACGGATTTTACATGGAGGCCCACCCAAAGCTGAGGCCCCTGGACAGCCCTGGCGACGGGGTATATCTTGCGGGCTCAGGCGAGTCGCCCAAGGATATCAAGGACAGTGTCACGAGTGCGAGCGGCGCTGCTGCAAGAGCTGCTATCCCGATGAATGCAGGGAAGGTGTTTATAGAAGGGATAACTGTAGTAGTGGACAGGGACAAGTGCATAGGTTGCGGCGCATGCGTAAGGGCATGCCCGTACGGTGCCAATTCTCTGGTCGACAAGAAATGCGTGCATAACGAGATAAAATGCCACGGATGCGGGACATGCGTTGCAGAATGCCCTGTAGGGGCCCTTGACCAGAAGCATTTTACAGACCAGCAGATAATGGCGCAGATCGATGCTGCGCTGGCAGACAATCCTGGGGATAAGATACTTGCATTCTGTTGTAACTGGTGCAGCTATGCAGGTGCAGACCTTGCCGGTGTCTCAAGGTTCCAGTACCCGCCGGAGATCAGGATAATAAGGGTCATGTGCTCTGGCCGCACATCAGAAAAATTTGTCCTGAGAGCCTTTGAAAAGGGCGCTCCCATAGTATGGGTCACAGGATGCCACCTGCCCAGCGACTGCCATTACATAAGCGGCAACCATTTTGCAAAGAAAAGGATCGAGCGCCTGCAGAAACAGCTGCCTGAAAAGACAGGCCTGCCCAGTGACAGGCTCAAGCTCAACTGGATAAGCGCGGCAGAAGGCAACAGGTTCGCCGAATACGTCACAGACCTCGTCAAGGAGCTAAAAGAGATCAAGAATGGCTAAAAATATTAATTTCGGAAATAGGCAAGACATAATCAAGGAGATACCTGAGCTGCAAAAGTGCTTCCAGTGCGGGACCTGCGTGAGCAGCTGCCCTGCCAGGATTTATTCAGGCCACTTCTCGCCGAGGGGATTCATCCTGGAATGCCTGCACGGCATGCAGTCAGAGGTCCTGAATGACAACCTCTGGCATTGCATCACATGCAACAACTGCAACGAGCGCTGCCCACAGGATGTCAACCCATACGAGGTCATTGTAAAGCTGAAGAACATCGCCATTAGGGAGGGACTTGTAAGCAAAGAGAGGCATGATGAGCTTGTGAAGGCATTTAATCACCTCGTCGAGACCGGAAGCGCATACCCTGTGAGCGAGCTTGTCAAAAAAAACAGGGAAGAGCTGGGCCTTGCTCCTTTTAAGGACATCAGCCTTGACAATATCGTAAAGAAAAAATGAAAGAGAAGGGCAAGAATGAGGAAACAGGAAAAAAAGGTGAAGAGAAACAGGACAGGTTTGCATTCTTCATCGGCTGCACAACACATGTAAGGCTGCCTTATATCGAAAAGCTGGCAAGGCAGATCTTCAGGAGTCTTGGTTTTAAGCTTGTTGACCTTGACTTCAGCTGCTGCCCCACGCCGAGGGTCATAAAGGACGTGGACATCGGCTCCTGGCTTGTCATCGCAGCAAGGAACCTTGCAGTAGCAGAAAAACAGGAGCTTCCGATACTGTCGATGTGCACAGGATGCACCCAGACCCTGAAGGAAGCGAAGCATAGGCTCGAGGATAGGGATACAAGGGTCAGCATCAATGAACAGCTGAGGCCGCTGGGCCTCGAGTACACAGGCAGCGTAGAGGTCAAGTTCTACGCAGAGCTTTTGCATGAGAACATGGAACTGGTAAAAAAGAGCATAAAGAGCAGGCTTCCAATGAATATCGCAGCACACCCCGGATGTCATATATTAAGGCCGTCGCACATAATAAAATTTGATGACCCTGAAAACCCTGTCAAGCTTGATGAGCTGATCGGGCTGCTCGGCGCAGATGCTGTAAAGTACAAAAAAAAGGGACTCTGCTGCGGCTTTCCCCTATATGATGTTGACCGGGAATCCTCTGAGAAGATGATGAAAGACAAGTTCGCTTCAGTATATGACGCCTGCAATGATACAGACTGCATAACGGTGCTCTGCCCGACGTGCTTCGAGTACTATGAGCTAAGACAGCTGTCGATAGCAGCGAAGATGAGTTTTCGGCCTCTCATGGTCATGCATTACCTCCAGCTGCTCGGCCTTGCCCTCGGATTCTCTGCAGATGAGATAGGCCTTAGTCACATGAGGCATAAGGATGAGACGTTTATTGGCAGGATAACCGACCTGCAGCATGACAGGGACTGCTGAACGACTGGACTGCTGCAACAGCAAAATTTAAGTAGTCTTTTTGATTCGGGAGGGTGATAATGCCTGAAAAACCAGCAATTATCCTGAAAAAATGGCTTGTTGAATATATCAAGAACAGGGATGTTTTCAAGAAGTCGATAAAGGACATAGAGGACAAGGAAGAGAGCATAACCGTGAAATACAGGGACAGGGAGGAGCTCTTTCTCATAAGGCCTGTTTTGGGCAATGAGATTGACTATGATGCAGCATCCCATATCACTATAGTCACCCTCAACATAAATGAGAACTTCCGCTACCTGGTCTCCAGCTGGCACAGTCTTGCAAAATACCCTAATCTGACGATATACTTTGCAAACCCTCTTTCGACAACAGAGACCAAATGGATAATAAGGCCCCATCTGCATGATAAGATCGCGGACGATACCTCGCTGAAGAACGGCTTGAAGTCCATGTTCCTGACAGTTGAGGATTTTTCAGCATCATAGTTTTTGAATAAAGTTCTTGAGTATCTTTTTATTGGGTTTTTCTTTATGGTGCAATTTCGATTTTTTTGATTGTGCAAGAGAAATTATTGAGGGTGCAAAAGAAATTTTTCCATCCACCGGCTGCAAGCCCTCTTAAACACGGCACTGCGGGTGCCTGCGGGCTTGCGCCAATG
>CAZPXC010000053.1:0-5421 GCA_964590935.1 uncultured Methanosarcinales archaeon | reverse complement strand
GGCTGCAAGCCCTCTTAAACACGGCACTGCGGGTGCCTGCGGGCTTGCGCCAATGGAAAAATTTCTTCCTGAGCAGCCCTTCGGGCTGGCTTGTTGCACTTGAAAGAAAGGTTTGCAATCACAGAAAAAATCCAGCCACGGCCGGGCGGAACTGACCATGCCCCTAAACGAAGTTTAGGGTTATGGTCAGTGGAGTAGGCCGCTGAACACAGGTTCGCGGCCGTCCGTGCCCTGGGTGGCTGGGTTTTTTCAACATAAGACAAAGTTGAAAAGTTTACCAAACAATTATATCAAAGCCATGAATCGCTGGATTTTTTCTGGATAATGCAAAACTGAAAACTTGCCTTAACAATAGCACAACATTTAAAAAGTACTTAACCCTTACCCCCACAACGATGGAGAGGTATGAGATAGCCCTGGAAAACGCAAAAAAAAGCATAAGGCTGGCCGACCATATGCTTAATGTCACATACAAGCTGGTCAATGACCCCAAGCTGCTCCTTGCTGTGATGGAAAGGATAAGAAGCGCACTGGAATACTCGATCGCCAGCATCCTGCATTACGAGAGGCTCTACAAGAGGATCCCGCCTTTCCAGGAAAATTTTGATTCGATGTTCAACACGTTCAAGGCAAGGTGCACCCGAAGGTACAACATAAACATCGAGTACATAACCCTGGTGCAGGAGATAAATGATATACTCAACCAGCACAAGGCGAGCCCTGTCGAGTTCAGGAAGAACGACAAGTTTGTCATATGCACAGACAGCTATCGCCTGAGAGTCATCTCCATAGATAATATAAAAAAATACATCGAGAAGGCAAAGCTTTTCGTAAAGGAATCGGCAAACATGGTGGCTATGAATGAGAGATCTGCTCAATAATGCAAAAGAGGAACTGAAGAGGGTTGACCATCTTATCTATGTCAGCCTCAAGTACACGAGGACAGTCGATGTCCTGAAGAATGTCATCCAGAGGCTGCTGGGCTCTTTCGACTTCATCGCAGAGAGCCTTCTCAAACAGGCCCTGGACGAGAAGAAGATAACAGCCATACCTATCGCCCCAAAGCTCAGGGCAGAGGAGCTGGAAAAGCTGTATTCTGGTGACAGCGAGATAATAGAGGCGGTCAGGCTATTTGTCCTGGTCAGGAGGATTTCACAATCAGAGTATGAAAAGGAAAACGAGTACAGGAGGCATGTCGCCATGGTCGTCAAGATTGACGGCGAGGAGATAAAGGTGTCTATCGACAAGGTAACTGAATATTACAAGACTACAAGGCATCTTATAGAATATATCGAAGCCAAATACTTCAACAACGGGCAATAACATGACAAAATTCATCGGTATTGTGTCTGCCAAGGGTGGGGTTGGCAAGACCACAACGACCATCAACCTTACGTCTGCCCTATCTTTCCTCAGGCGGGACATCATCGCCCTGGACGCGAATTTTGCAAACCCGGACCTGGGCATCCACCTAGGCATCGCGGGCATGGAAAAGAACATGCACTCTGCCCTGAGGGGAAAGGACAAGATCAAGGACTGCATATACAGGCATCCGTCAGGGATAAAGGTCATCCCAGGAAGCCTCTCCTACAGGGAGGCAAGGCAGGCCCAGCGTAAGAACCTGATAACAGTTATCTATGAGCTTGTCGGCTCTGCTGAGGCTGTGATAATAGATTCGACCCCTGGCATGGGGAGGGATTCACAGGAGGTGATAAAGGCTTCTGATTACCTCATAATCGTGAGCACGCCTGACATATGCTCTGTGACAGATTCCCTGAAGATGATAAGGCTCGCAGAGGAGCTTAATACAAAGGTACTCGGCATCGTAATCAACAAGAAAAGGGAAGAGGGATATGAGATGTCCGAAGCCAATATCGCCGAATTCCTCAAGCAGCCTGTGATAGGCGTGATCCCTGATGACAACCAGATAAGGTACTCGCTCAAGACCAACACGCCGCTCATAAATGTTGATCCTAACAGCGTCACAGCAGGCAGCTATAAAAAGCTCGCCGCAACGCTCATCGGTGAGAAATATTCCGAGAATATTGAACAGAAAGAGGAGACATCGATGTTCAGGCAGATCCTCAGGAACCTCGGGCTGTCCAGATAGATGTCGGCCGTATCCTTTATTTTCAGCAACATGTTCAAATGGGGGAAAAAAGAGATTATCAGGATAGGAATATTGTATGGTTTCTTGCGCTGCTCTTATTTTCAATGGTTTTGGTATCCGGGTGCAGCATAATCAGCAGCAGCTCAAGGCTAAAGCCTGTCGAGATAAGGGACTACAACGGCCAGCGTCTTGATTCTATAGGCAAGTTCAGGGAGAACTCGATCAGGGGACCCCAGGACGTAGACCTTGAGAACTATTCGCTGGAGATAACCGGCCTCGTGAAATCTCCGGTAAGCATGTCCTACGAGGAAGTCCTTGGGCATAAGAGATATTCAAAGGTTGTCGAGCTGAATTGCGTCGAGGGCTGGAGCGTGAAGATACTGTGGGAGGGCGTGCTCGTCAGCGACCTCATCGACGAGGCCGGGGCTATGCCGCAGGCAAACACTGTCATATTCCATGCATATGACGGCTATACTACATCGCTAAGCCTGAAATATATCAGAGACAACAACATCCTGCTGGCATATAAGATGAACAATATAACCCTTCCAGCAGAAAGGGGGTTCCCGTTCCAGCTCGTGGCCGAGGACAAGTGGGGCTACAAATGGATAAAATGGGTCACCAGAATCGAGCTTAGCGACGATGAGGATTACAAAGGATACTGGGAAAGCCGCGGATATAATGCCAACGGCGATCTCAACGGCTCAAAATTCGAGACTTAGCCTGATGTTTGGGCATTTAAATCAAAACCAACACAACAAACGGGGTGATAAGAGATGAGCAATGTAAAGGTTTACTCAACACCGATATGTCCATGGTGCAAGAAGACCAAGGAATTTCTGACTGAGAACAAGATCGAGTTCCAGGACTTCAATGTTGCAGAGGATGCCGATGCAAGGAATGAGATGATCAGCAAGTCCGGGCAGATGGGCGTGCCTGTAATCGATATCGACGGCAAGATAATCATTGGCTTTGACAAGGAAAAGCTGGAGCAGGCTCTGGGACTGAAATAGAGCCAGGCATTGTCTGTATGCGGGGAAACAGGGATTTCCCTTGGATCTGAAATAAGATGACAAGGATGATGAGAGTTAATTCCGTAGAAAAGCTCTTTGAGCATGCTGCAGCCATGATCGAAAGATCGGCCAGGGCTCTTCTTTCAGGCCAGGAGACTGTTGTCCTGGCGCTGCCCGGCGGAAGGAGCGCTGCAGGGATATTCCAGAACCTCAGGAAAAGAAGGATAAAATGGAAAAAGGTGCATATCTTCATGGTGGACGAGAGACTAGTTTCCGTGGACCATGCTGACAGCAACTTCAGGCTGGTCAGGGAAAACCTCACAGATGAACTCATAGAAAAAGGCAGACTGCCAGAGGCGAATGTCCACCCTTTTATCTATGATGCAGAGCAGGCTGACCACGGAACAGGGAAATATGAGGATGAGCTTAAGAGATTCGGGGGCAGGTACGACATAATTCTCCTGAGCAGCGGAGAGGACGGCCATATAGGCGCCCTATACCCTAAGCATCATTCTATAAAAGACGATGCGGAGTTCTTCATCACAATGGACGACTCGCCAAAGCCCCCTTTGCAGAGGATGAGCATGTCACGGAAGCTTGTCCTGAGGTCGCGGGTCGCGATCGCAGTGTTTGCCGGCAACCAGAAGAAAGACGCACTTGACATGTTCAGGAGCGTCAGGCATAATTTTTTCAGCTGCCCGGTTAAGCTCATCCATGATATCAGGGATTCTTATGTCATAACAGATATTGGGGATGACAAAAGATGATGGTCATATTCGGGCCGACAGGGGACCTGAGCAAAAGAAAGCTCATCCCTGCATTATACCGGCTCTATAAGAGGGGAATAATCGGCAGGGATTTCCCTGTTGTCTGCATCGGCAGGCGGAATATGGATAACGCATCATTCCTCGGGTTCCTAGATATAGGAGAGCATATAAAAGACGTGGATAAAAAATCACTGAAGGGATTTGCCGGGCTTATCAGCTATCACAGGATAGATTTCTCCAGGACAGACCTGCCAGGGCTAGCATCTTTCATAAATGAGACCGCAAAGAGGCATGGCTCAAAAGGCAACAGGTTGTTTTATCTTGCCACACCCTCTTTTTTGTTCCGCCGGATAATCGATATCATCAGGGATGCCGGCCTTCTCAGGGGAAGAGGGTGGAAACGGGTCGTCTTTGAAAAACCCTTTGGCCATGACCTTGCCTCTGCAACAGAGCTCAACAGATGCATAAGCCTCATATTCAGTGAAGACCAGATATACAGGATAGACCACTACCTGGGAAAGGAGCTTGTCCAGAACATACTCGTATTCAGGTTCGCAAACACCATATTCCATGACATATGGAACAGCGGTTTTGTCGACCATGTCCAGATAACCATGGCTGAGACCATAGGGATTGAATCAAGGGGGCCTTATTATGATAAGGCAGGAGCCATCAGGGACATGATGCAGAACCATATGATGCAGGTTCTTGCACTGACATGCATGGAGCATCCTGCCACGATCTCAGCAGGTGATATCCGGCATGAAAAGCTAGGGGTATTAAAGGCTCTTGTGGATCCAGAATACGGAGACGTGGTGACAGGGCAGTATTCGAAGGGAAAGATCAACAGTAAAGAGGTTGCAGGGTACAGGGATGAGCCAGATGTTTCGCATGATTCAAAGACAGAGACATATGCTGCGCTGAGGGTGCTCATAGACAACAAACGCTGGGCAGGGGTGCCTCTCTATCTGAGGACCGGCAAAAGGCTCGGCAGGAGCTATGCAGAGGTAAGGGTCTGCCTAAAGGATGTCTCCTGCCACCTGTTCTGCATGAAAAACAGGATGCCACACCCTAACACCATAACATTCAAGATACAGCCTGACGAGGGAGTGTCAATTTCGATAAATGTCAAGACCCCTGGCCCGGGCATAAATATCAAGCCAGTATCGCTGGATTTTTGCCATGAGTGCGAGTTCGGCACCAACTCGCCCGGCGCGTATGATATGCTCATCCACCAGGTGATCACAGGAGACCAGACACTCTTCACCAGCATAGATGAGCTGAAGGCGAGCTGGAGCTTCATCGAGAGGGTGCAAAAGATCGCGGCTAAGAAAAAACGCCCCATCCTTAAATATAAAGCAGGTACAATGGGCCCTGCTGAGGCTAAAAAAATGTTAAATAATGACGGCAGGGCCTGGATTGATATTTAGCCATTCACAAAATCGCATCATACACTGACACAAACGTTTCCATACACAAAGAAGGTTAGCATCAGCACACGCAGGCCTTTCAAGCATATTTATCAAAGCTG
>CAZPXC010000052.1:0-10376 GCA_964590935.1 uncultured Methanosarcinales archaeon | reverse complement strand
GATAATTATGGTCTGAGAAAACTGACGTAGTCAGTTTTCGATTGACAGATTTCTTTTTGAGCAGCCATCCTGGCTGGCTTGTTGCACTTGAAGAAAAAATCCATCCACGGCCGGGCGTAGCTGACCATGTTCCCTTGCTTTGCAATAATTGAAAAATGCCTGCTAAAGCAGGCATTTTTTGATTTTGCAAGTCTGAAAATCCCGATGAAGTCGGGATTTTCTTTATGTAGCGAGGGGTTGCGGTCAGCGAAGCAGGCAACTGAACACAAGTTCGTTGCCGTCCGTGCCTTGGGTGGATGGATTTTTTCAAACATCTGCATCTGAAGCAAGTTTTATACTTCCGAAAGATTAGATTTAAAAAAAACTAGGTATTCCTAACAATCAATGGCAAAGGGACAGGTTCTTTCAGGGGAGTTCGGCAAGATCCTCGTAAGGCAGAAATCCGACGAGAGCATCGAGCTTGGCGAGCTCCTGATCAGCGAGGCAGGGAGCAGCAAGATACTCCTTCAGGTCTACGATCTTATATACGGCAGCCAGATATCCAGGGTCAATCTTGAACTGATGTCGGGCCTGAAGCTTGAGGAAGACAATGACCTCGAGATGATGGACCCGGAGCTGAGGAACTACAATATGGCGCTGCTGAAGAACCTGCTGGTGATCGAAGGAGGCAATGCCCGCGTGGCAAAGTCGCTTCCGCCTTTCTTCTCAAAAGTAAGGGAGGTAAAGAAAGAGGACATACTGTTCCTGACAAAACCTAAGTCGCCTATATATATAGGCAGCCTGCGCTCAGGCTCAAGGACTGTTGACACAGGCATATACCTGGACGGCAGGAAAGTGCTGACAGAGCATATCCTGATACCTGCATCGACAGGAAAGGGCAAGAGCAACCTTACAAGCTGCATGCTGTGGGACTGCATAGATAATGATTACTGCGGGATCCTTGTGCTGGACCCGCATGACGAGTACTATGGGAGGAATTCCCTCGGGCTCAAGGACCATCCAGCAAAAGAGAATGTCGTGTATTACAGCCCCATTGAGCCGCCGGCCGGCTGCAGGACACTGAGGATAAACATAAGGAGCATAAGGCCCGGGCATTTCAACGGCGCTGTGAGCTGGACAGATGCCCAGCACGAGGCTCTTCAGGCATACTACAGGACATACAAAGAGAAATGGATAGAGGCCATACTGCTCGGAAAGGAGGTCACGGGATTCCAGGATGTGACTATCAATGTCATAAGGAGAAGGATGCTCTCCCTGCTCAGCCTGAAGCTACGCAGCGGAGAGATAGTGCCCGAGGGCATATTCGATTTGCAGTCAGGTACGGGCACCGTAAGCGACATCTGCCGAGAGCTCGAGTCAGGCAGGATAGTCATAATAGACACGTCAAGCTTTTCAGGCTCTATCGAGATACTCATAGGATCCCTCATCGCGACAGAGATATTCTCGAAATACAAGCAGCACAAGCTCAAGGGCAGGCTGAAGGACAGGCCGGTCGTGTCCATCGTCCTGGAAGAGGCGCCAAGGGTGCTTGGCAAGGATGTGCTGGAGAAAGGCTCGAACATCTTCAGCACCATCGCAAGGGAGGGCAGAAAGTTCAATGTCGGCCTCATCGCGATAACCCAGCTGCCGTCCCTTATACCAAGACAGATACTGGCAAACATGAACACCAAGATAATACTCGGGATGGAGATGGCGCCAGAGAGGCAGGCTGTCATAGACTGCGCAAGCCAGGATCTCTCATCTGACAGCAGGAACATCGCCAGCCTCGACAAGGGCGAGGCCATAGTAACAAGCAACTTCACCAAGTTCGCTATCCCTGTAAAGATACCGTACTTCCCTGAGCTTGCAAAGGAGACACAGAACAGGGCAAACAAAGAAAAATATTTAAAGAAGGATTACCCGGGAATAAAGATGTGATATCATGGGGCTGCCAAAATCCACCGAGGAAAACATCGAGGTGTCAAAAGAGGACCTCAAGTCGACAGAGCACCTAAAAGACATAACAACGAACATCAATTCAATTCTCGATAAGCAGGAGAACGAGGTCACAAGGTTCGTCCGGCATTTCCAGAGCGTCGAGACATGGCTAAGCCAGAACATCGACAGCCGGGAGAATTTCCGGGACCTTCTCCTGGACAAGGTGGGGCTTCTCCAGGACCATGCAGAAAAGAGCATCGGCATAATCGAGAACATCAAGTCGCTTACAGTGAACGTCGAGAAGGAGGAGTGCCGCAAGATCATGCTCAAGTCTGACCTTGACAGCGATTTTACATTTGAGAAGGCCAATGTAAAGGAGCTGAGGTACCCGTTCGGCGTAGTCAGCCTGGCAAAGGACATCACAAGGCACCTGGAGAAGACCAAGGACAGGGTCAGCGAGGACCTTAGCGCTGTCAAGAGGTCAGAGGAGCTTCTTGACAATGTTGCAAAGATAATGAAGAGCATACAGGACCAGCTGACAAAGCTGAGGGACTATGTGCTGACAAGCAGCGACCTGAGCACGGTCCAGCAGGACCTCCTTAACCTGGTGAACGGGATAAAGACAGAGCTTGTCGGCTACCAGAGGCTGAGCCAGTTCGAGAAGCTTCATCTGCACCTTCTGCTTGAGCTCTATGACGAGGAGCAGGACACTGTCAGGGAAGAGACCAGGTTTGCAGATGATGAGAACAAATACCAGGAATGATGTCCTGATGATGATAACTTCTTATGCCTGAGTTCCTGACACTCTAGCCATCTAGCCAATCCCCTTTCAGGCAGCCACGGCTCAACCGACAAGCTATGGGTCAGTTGGAATATATCCATATATCATAGTAATATTTAAATATGATAATAACATTAATAATTATTATTATAATATAAATGGTGATTATTTTGTCATTTAAAGAATTTTTAAAGACCAATAGGGATGCAAGAAAGATATTCGGCAGGAGAGAGATAGAGATAATTCTCAGGCAGCTGGATGGCATCTCCTTGACACAATCAGAAAAGAATGCCCTGAGCAGAGATATAAGGCCAAAGCTTGAGTTCATCAGGAAGATCAATGAATACAGGGATGATTTCAGGCTTGAGAAAAACCAGGACAACAAAAAGATTATAAGGAAAGCGCTGGAAATCATCCAGGGTGACGAGCTTGCCAGCAGAATAGAGGCTGTACTCCTGTTCGGGTCTTTTGCAGACAATACATACACAGGGAGGTCTGACATAGACATCTGCGTTATTTTTAAGGATGGTCTGACACTGGACCAGGCAACATTGTTCAGGGTGCGGGTATCAGGATCGATATCAGAAAAAGCTGATGTACAGGTATTCAATATCCTGCCTCAAAAGGTCAAGAGGGATATTGCGCGAAACCACAGGGTGCTTTTTAAGGCAAACGAGTTTGATAACACAGACTTTTCGATAAGGTTTTTAAAGGACCAGGATTACTTCCTTAGAATGCAAAAGATATTCGGGCTTGAAGCATGAACAGGATAAAAGACAAAACCAGTGAGATTGAGCAGTTCCTGTCTGAGCTTGATAGCATTGCACCGGCAACGTTCGATGAATACAGGTCAAGCATTGAGAAGAGGGCCGCCTGTGAGAGGTACCTGGAGAAGATAATCGAGGCTGCAACTGACCTGGCTTTCCTGGTGATAAAGCAGAAGAGGCTTAAGATACCGGAAGATGATATCGATGCGTTTAACATACTCCTTGACAATAATATCATCAGCATGGACCTGTCAAAGAAACTAAAGACTGCCAAGGGAATGAGAAACATAATAGCTCATCAATACGGGAAGATTGACGACAGGATTGTTTTTGAATCGATAACAAAAGAAATAGGGAATGATATCGCTGAATTCATCAGAGCAGCGGCAGAGGGGGCACTGTAGACAGGTATCAGGAACCCTTTTTAGCAACCTTTATATTAAAAAATGTTTTTCCGCTATCTATGAGATTTGCACATATGGCAGACTGCCATATTGGGAGCTGGCGTGACCAAAGGTTAAGCGACCTCAGCTCAGAGATTTTTGTCAGCGCAATAGATAAGTGCATCGAAAAAAAGGTCGATTTTGTGCTCATCAGCGGGGACCTGTTCAACACCGCATTGCCGGGCATTGAAAGACTGAAGACTGTTGTCGGCAAGCTGAGGCAGCTCAGGGACATCGCCATGCCTGTATATATAATACCAGGGAGCCATGATTTCTCGCCCAGCGGCAAGACCATGCTGGATGTGCTCGAGAGCGCCGGCCTGTGCATAAATGTCGTGAAAGGCAGCGCTGAGGGGAAAAAGCTGCAGTTAAGGTTCACCAGGGACGAGAAAACCGGAGCCATGATAACAGGCATGCCGGGCAGGAAGGGGATGCTTGAAAAGGCATACTATGAGGACCTGGACAGGAAAAGCCTCGAGGATGAGAAAGGATTTAAGATATTCATGTTCCACACCGCGCTTACAGAGCTCAAGCCAAAGGGGCTTGAGAGCATGGACTCTGCGCCGTTGTCTCTTCTGCCGAAGGGCTTTGACTATTATGCAGCTGGCCATGTGCATGAAAGGATAGAGAGAGAAGAGCCAGGCTACGGCCCGATCGTCTACCCAGGGCCACTGTTCCCGAACAACTTCAAGGAGCTTGAAGGGCTCGGCGAAGCGGGCTTCTATATATATGATGACGGAAAGCTAAAGTTCCAGAAGCTGGGAGCATATGATGTCTTTCCCATAACCATTGAGTGCGACAACAAGATGCCTGAACAGGTCGAATCCGAGCTGATGAAAAAGGCCGGTAGCAGGGATCTTGACAGGACAATCGTCACAATAAGGCTTACAGGCAGGCTCAAATCAGGCAGGGTAAAGGATATAGGGTTCAAGGATATTATAGAGACGTTCTATGAGAAAGGTGCGTATTTCGTGATGAAGAATACTGCCGCTCTCATGACAAAGGACTTCGAAGAGGTCAAGATAAGGGACGAGAGCGTCGAAGAGATCGAAAGCTCCCTTATCAGAGAGCATATAGGACAGATCAAAGTGGAGAGCCTCAGCCCTGAAAAAGAGAAGCGATTGACAGAGCAGCTCATAAGCGCCCTTAGCAATGGCAAGAAAGAGGGCGAGCGCAACATCGATTTTGAGAAAAGGATAATAGACGATCTTGACGGTTTGTTCAGTGGATTAAAGATATAGCATTGGATTCTTCTTTATTGTGCAACAGAAATTTTTTCATACTCAAAAATGGAACATTTTTGGTACCCTAAAAATCTAATAGATTTTTATGGTTTCATGGCTGCAAACTGGCTTCTACACGGCGCTAAGGGCGCCTGCCAGTTTGCGCCATGAAATATAATTATTCCGCCTGTTTGGCGGAATAATTATGGTCTGAGAAAACTGACAAGGTCAGTTTTCTTCAATTTGAGCGGCCCTCCGGGCTGGCTTGTTGCATTTGAAGAAAAAATCCAGTCACGGCTGGGCGGAGCTGACCATGTTCCCTTGCTTTGCAATAATTGAAAAATGCCTGCTTTAGCAGGCATTTTTTGATTTTGCAAGTCTGAAAATCCCGATGAAGTCGGGATTTTCTTTATGTAGCGAGAGGTTATGGTCAGCGGAGCAGGCAACTGAACACAAGTTCGTTGCCGTCCGTGCCATGGGTGGCTGGATTTTTTCAGGCAAAATTCAACTTTAGAAGCCTTCGGCTGGATTCTTGCACTGGAAAGAAAAAATAATAAGTTGTCTTTTATTTGATCAGCTTAAGAAGTATCTCCCTTACCTCTTTGGGGGATGCTGTTCCCTTGGTCAGCCTCATCACCTGTCCTATGAGGTAATTCAGGGCTTTCTCATTGCCGGATTTGAACTCTTCGACAACTTTCTTGTTCTGCTCGATCGCCTGGCTGCAGTATTTCTTCAGTATCTTCTCGTCTGCGACTGTCTTCAGGTTGAACCTGTCCACGTATTCCTTTACACTGAAAGGATTTTTTACCAGGCTCTCGAGAAGCTTCTGCGCCACATTGTCGGTTATCTCGCCTTTCTCGACCATCGACAAGAGCTCTGTGAGATGGGTCTCATCTATCTTCAGGTCTGCGAAATCGATATTGCTGTAGTTCATCACCCTTGCAAGCTCTCTTCTTAGCCACTTGGCTGCGAGCACAGGCTCAACATGCTCTGCAACCTTTTCGTACAGCCGGGCCATCTCGAACTGTGCAGAGATTATCTCCGCATCGTCTTTTTTCAGGCCGTACTGCTTTACAAACCTCTGCGCCTTTTCCTGCGCAAGCTCCGGCAGAGTCTTTTTAACTTTCTCTACCCAGCTGCTCGTTAGCTCAGTCACGACAAGGTCAGGGTCAAAGATATATCCATAGTCCTCCTCGGTCTCCTTGGTCCTCAGGCTCCTGGTAAGGCCCATGTCAGAATCCCATGCCCTGGTCTCCTGGATTATGTTCTTGCCCTCTGCAACCTCTTTTTTCTGCCTCTCGACCTCATACCTCAGGGCCCTTTCGATCTCCTTGAAGCCGCTGATGTTCTTTATCTCGGTCCTGACATAGCCCGACTCTTTGATGGAAACATTCGCATCAGCCTTTATCAGGCAGGTGTCAGCATCGAATATGCCTATATACTTCAGTATCGATATGAGCTGCTTCATAAAATCCCTTGCCTCGCCGGGCCCGTCCATCTCCGGCTCAGTGACGACCTCTGCAAGCGGGTCCCCGCTCCTGTTGTAGTCGACAAGGACAAAGGTGGACTTTTCCATGCCGGCAGGATGTATCAATGCTGCAGGGTCTTCTTCCATGTGTATCCTGGTCAGCTTTATCTCTTTTCCAGAGGACAGCTTGATTGCGCCGCCTGTGGCGAGCGGTATCTCATACTGGCTTATCTGGTAATTCTTGGACATGTCAGGGTAGAAGTATGATTTCCTTGAGAAAACAAGCCTGGGCGAGATGCTGCAGCCTGTGGCAAGCGCCAGCTTAAGCGCGTAATCGACTGCCTTCCTGTTCAGCACTGGCTTTGAGCCAGGATGCCCGAGGCATACGGGGCATGTCCTCGAGTTGGGCTGCTCATCTTCAGCCGGCTTCCTGCTGCAGCTACAGAACAGCTTAGCCTTTGTATTTAGCTCGACATGAACCTCAAGCCCTATCACGATATCAGTATCAAATTTCATCTTCTTATCCTGTAACCAGGTTTTCTCTTCCATTCCTTCCTGAGTATGCTGTGCCTGTAAGAGTCACGATACATGTTCCTGCTCAGCACTATCTCCCGGGATATGCCCTCGCTTTTTGCGCCGAGCTTCTTTATCACCCTTCTTGACGGCGCATTCTGCACAGCGCAGTTGATCTCGAGCCTGTGAAGCTTCATCTTCCTGAACACGTAATCTATAAACGCCTCGGCTGCCTCAGTGACATAGCCCTGGTTTGAATGGGCCTTTGCGATGCTGTAGCCGATCTCGGCATTTGAGTCAGCCCAGTTTATCCTGTTCAATGCTATTGAGCCTATGAGAGTGTTGCTCTTCTTCTCAACAATGCACAGGTAGAATTTTTCCTTGGTCCTGTAGCTCCTGATAGTGCTCCTGATAAAATCGACTGCAAGTTTCCTGCTGTATGGATAAGGTATCCTGGTATATCTGAAATAATTCCTGTCTTTTGAATACATCCTGACAAGGGCGTCAGCATCATCCATCCTTATCTTCCTGAGCAATAGCCTGTCTGTCTCGATCCTCATCCCAGCGCACCCCCCAGCCTGACAAGCTTGGCCTCGCCCAGATGGTCTGCGCTCAGCAGGATGCCCACAGGCAGCCCTTTCTCCAGCCCTGCGTTTATGGTGAGATGAGGCAGGCCCGCAAGGTTGGGGCTGACTGTCATGATGTCCATCATGTAGTTCTGCAATGGTGTAAGCTTGTCAATATCGCTGAACTTCGGCGGGAGTATCGGCATCGCAGGGCTGGCAAGCGCATCATATTTCCTGAACAGGGACTTGTATTCCTGTATTATCCTTGTCCTTACCCTCATGGCTTTCATATAGTACGCATCCCTGTAGCCGGCCATCCTGGCAAACGTGCCGATGATTATCCTTCGCTTTGCCTCCTTGCCGAAACTCTCTGAGCGGACCTTTGTGAAATACTCGTTGAAGCCATCGCCCAGCTTTCCATGGACACCGTACCTCATCCCGCAGTACTTTGCAAGATTTGTCGAGGATTCGGCCATCGCGATAAGATAATAAGCCGAGAGCCCGTACTTGCTGGCTATGGGAAGAGATACCTCTTCATATCTTACACCATCTGATTCCAGTTTTTTTATGGCATCCCATACCTTATCCGATACTTTTTCATCGACCCCCTCGCTGAAACATTCCTTTATTATGCCTATCTTCATGTTGGATGCGCCTTTTTTTGCCTCTGCAGCATACTTGTCCACAGGGCTGGCAAGGCTTGTCGACTCATTGGTGTCATGGCCGGAGATGATCTCAAGAGCAAGAGCAGCATCGCTGGCAGTCCTGGCCATGGGACCTATCTTGTCAAGGCTGTTCGCATAATCTATAAGGCCGTATCTTGAGACCCTGCCATAGGTCGGGCACAGTCCTGCAACGCCGCAGAACGAGGCAGGGGCAGCGATAGAGCCGCCTGTCGATTCGCCGAGGCTGATATGCGGGAAATCCGCCTTCTGCGTGATACCGCCTGAGCCCCCGCTTGAGCCGCCGCACGCCCTGTCCTTGTCAAAGGGATTCAGCGGCACCTTGAAGCCGAGCCCGACATTGACAGAGAACGTGCCGAAGCCGAACTCATCCTGGGCTGTCTTGCCTATGATTATCGCTCCCTCATCAACAAGCCTCTGCACAGCTGTTGCACTGAACAACGGCCTGTAGCCATTAAGCACCCTGGAGCCTGCCCTTGATTCAACACCCTTTACGCAGAGGCAGTCTTTTACTGATACAGGCACCCCAGCCAGCTTTCCCTTCGGGTTTTTCTTTACAGACTCTGCCTGCTCCAGCGCAAGGTCATCAGAGATCACGTTGAAATAATGATATTCCTTGTCGATCTTCCTTGTTTTTTCTATAACCTTATGCGTATGCTCGACTATGTCGATCTCCTTGCTTCGGACCTTACTGACAAACTCATCTATATCCATTTATCTTCTCACCGGTATCTCTTATTGACTTCATGCCTGCCTTGATATCGTTCTCTTCTATGATCAGCTGCCCGATGACATCAAGGTAGATGCCGCCGCACAGGTTCCTGAGCGCCTTTAAGCAGCCCTCGATATGGTTCTTCCTGTCAGCACCTATTGCGCACAGCACCGCCTTCTTCCCTTTGCCCTTCAGCGCCTCGCTGTTCCACAGGACATTGCACCTGTCGATGAAGTTTTTCATAAGTGCAGTGACATTGTTGAAATATGACGGGCTTGCAAATATTATTATATCAGCGTCCTGCATCTCTGCAGCCAGCATCCCAAAATCATCCTTTATATGACACCTCTTGTTATCGACACAGTAATCATCGCCTGTGCACATCCCGATGTCAAGCTCCCTTAGGTTTATGGTCTTTTTTTCAATACAAGGGTCAATCTCCTTGAGCAGCGCGCTGAGCATCCGCTCTGTGTTGCCCTTCCTATGGCTCCCGCTTATCGCCAGTACCTTTTTTGATGGCTTTCCTGAACTCCTCAACCTCGTCGACCTCCACCTCAGGGAAAACCCCTCTGTTCCCGCAGTCCTTGCAGAGGCTCTGCATGTCGAGCAGGTCCATCCCCCTCTTCGGTATGCCGATGTTTATGCTTCCGCATTTCGGGCATATCTTTACATATACCATCATACAGCCCTCGGGCCCTTGAAGTAGCCGTCTTTGGTGTTCGGTGAGTTTGAGAGCGCCTCTTTCTGGCTCAGGCACTCTGAAACCTTATCTTCCCTGAGCACGTCCTTCATCTCAACAGGCTGGAAACTCGGCTCTGTGCCTTCAGTATCAGCCTCTGAAAGCTTTGAGAACGCATCAAGGACCTCCCTGAGCTGAGGGAGAAATGCCTTTACCTCATCCTTGGTCAGCTCCAGGCGCGCTGTCTTCGCGACATGCTCTATAAGCTTATTATCCAGGTCCATCATGATGGAAGAATCAGAGTAAATTTATAAAAATTCTGTTTTTTATAGCGTGGTGTGCAACCAACGGGTTCCGGGTATTCCTTATCCGGTGATACTGCCAGGCCACGGGATTGCAACTTTTCCAGCTGCCATCAATATTCAATAAAACAGAAAGCGAACCGAATCTTTCTCGTTCAAAGTTGCTATTATACAGCGATGACAAACAAAAACTTTAATAAATCTGGCCATTTCCCTCTCCCGCATATGACAGACAAACAATTGACTGAGCAGTATTGCAGGATTGCCGGAGCCCTGAGATCACCGCCTGGACCAGTCGGTGAACATGAAAAAAGGGTCCTGG
>CAZPXC010000051.1:0-10425 GCA_964590935.1 uncultured Methanosarcinales archaeon | reverse complement strand
AAAGGTTCTTTTACATTGAAAAAAGGAGCGCGATGGGATTTGCCCTCGGAGGCCATAGGGTACATGGGAGGGTTGGAAATATCCTGATGAGATTTAAGGTGCTCAACCTTCTGTGCCCTTACCTGTTATATGTCTTTATAAAATGCATTAGGTCAGGAAACACAATCAGGTTCTTCTATCACCTGCCATTGATGATAGCAGGAGAGGTGTATAAAGGAGTGGTGATCATGTCATTCAGGCCGCCTGCTGGACAGAAAACCTAGCCTATAGGATACATCCTGCAACAGCCTAAAGAAAACAAAGAACAAGCCATAATCTTTTAGGACCCTGTAATAAGGGGGCAGCATGACATGGTCTGAATTGTTCAACAGCTTTGCCCGGATCCCCTGCCACCTGCCATAATGATAATGCTTTTTCATAAAACCAGGCAGTGAACCCCGGTAAATGTTCCTGACGGCTGCCCTTGGCTCGTAGAATATCTCTTTTTTTGACCTGACCATACGGATGCAGAGCTCTGCATCGCCGCCTGACTTTAGAGTATCATCAAACAGCCCGTATTTTTTCAGGGCACTCATCCTGACAGCCATGTTTGACGTTGCAAAAAAGGGACTATCTGAGCTATACGACAATAACTGCGGGTGGCCAAAAACATCCAGGTAGCGTAAGAGGCTATTATTGACCCTGTATGCCTCAATCTTGCCGCCCACTATGTTGACATTCCTGTTCTGGAATGCCCTGTTGATGTAATAAAGCCAGTCAGGATCAGCAATGCAGTCTGAATCTGTAAATGCTATCAGACTGCCATTGGCATTTTTTATCGCACTATTCCTTGCTGTATAGGATCCCCTTTTCATCTCTTTTAGAATGACAATCCTGCCTTTATAATGGTTTAAGATACCAAAGGTGGTGTCGCTTGACCCATTGTCAACAACAATGATCTCGTATTTTTCCTGCGGGTATCGCTGGCCTAATAATGATTTAATACATTTGTCAATGGTCTTGCCCGCATCCAGCGCAGGAACGATTACTGTGATATATGAAAATTTCATTTTTAAGTCAGGAGATTATGTCAATGAGAGTGTATTTATATATATTATCATATCCTGGCTTTTTTCAGAAAGGATTAGGCAGATATGTTCGTTAAAAAGTTGGTTACGGCAGACAATAAATGTATCGGTTCTCTAGAACAAGAATAATTTATTTTAAAATCAATCCTGAATATAATCCAAATAAAGTCTCTGAAAAAATAATTTTATCGTTCCTAAGCCACAACAATTTTAAGAACAGCTTGTGTTTATTTATCCATCTTTCCACTTTTTTGCCCACCCATGGAGCAGACTTATCATAATCAAAATCTATCACATCGATCCATCCTTCCAATGTTTTAGGTTTCCTGAACCCTTTTTGGACACATAGATCAAGTATTTTTGTTGAAGGGGTGGGAATCAGCTTAAGCAGGTCTATATTTGACCTATGATTCTGTTTTATCAATCTGGTCATTAGTTTGTATGTAAGTTTGATATCATCCACTGTCTCATAAGGAAAACCATAAATCGCGCAGTATAAAGGAAGTATGCCGGTCTTCTTCAGGATATTGTTGGCTGTATAAAAATCCTGTGTTGATGCGCCCTTATCTATCAGAGAGAGTATTTTTTTTGAACCGGATTCGATACCGATTGTCAGAGATCTAAGCCCTGATCTTTCCAGCAGTTTTATATCAGTTATCCTCTTCACATATTCAGGCCTGATGCTTGTATACCACTCGATATTGATGTTTTTTTCAATCAGTTTTCTGGAAAACTCATCAACCCTTTTACAGTCTACAAAGAAATTATCGTCATTGAATGTTATCGCCTTGGCTTTATATTTCCTTACAACATCCTCAACATCGCTTATCATCCTCTGGACACTCTGAGCTCTCCATCTATGAGGGTTTTTTGACTGAAAACAGAAAGCACACTTATGCGAACAACCCCTGCTTGTCTCGAGAGGGATGATGAGGTCGCTCTTGAAACCAAAAAACCGGTTATCTTGTATGTATCTGTTTAGATTTATAAGATAGAACGGCAGCTTGGGTAAAGCGTTAAGGTCTACTAGGTCCGCCTGTTTGGTTAAAATAATTCGATTTTTCTTTTTGAAGGCAATCCCTCTGATTTCGTCGATCTCTTCATCTGCCTCAATAGCCTTCACTATTTCCAAAAAAGTGTAATCGCCTTCACCTACCACAACCACATCGACAAGCTCATTGCTGGCGGTTGATCTGGGCTCTAATGTGGGATGAACACCGCCCCAGATGATGGGAACAGAAGAATGATTCCTGATGAACTTGCTTATCCTCAGGGCAAATTTTATCTGGTTTCCGCTCATACAGCTAATCCCTATGCAAAAAGGTGTTTTTCTAAGTCCTTGCAGGAGTTTTTTTTGCCAGTCATTTTCAACCCTCTGGTCTAAGATCATCACATCATAATCATTCTGCACCAGAGGTGCAGCAATCGTCAGGAGACCCAAAGGCGGACGGAGGTTAGAGCTGTCTTTAACAGGATCATCAGAGATAGATGGATTTATTAATATTACATCTGCCATACTTATATCACCTATTCAAAAAACTTTTTGACTTTACTGATTACATAATCAACTTCCTCATCACTGATGAAAGGATTTATCGGAAGAGAGAGCGCTGTTGCAGATATGGCTTCGGTAACAGGCAGGTCACCTTTTTTATATCCAAGATATTTAAATGTCTTCGACAGATGAGTTGGTTGTGGATAAGGTATTCGCGTGTGAACACCATTTCTTCTTAGAAACCTGGCAAGTTTGCCTCTATTAGAAACCCTTATCACAAAATCCCGAAAGACATGATATGCCTTTTTATCCGCACCCGGAAGAGTTACCGGCAGGCCATCCAGTCCCTCAATATATCTTCTGGCGATGTCGCGCCTTTTAGCGGTCCATCTTTTCAGGTATTTCATCCTGCTGTTGAGGAATGCAATCTGGCTCCAGTCCAGATAAGCAGGTGTTCTCATGCTTTTCAGTAGAAGATTATCATTGGATGTCGGATTTCTTAGTATCTCGACCTTTTTGTATAACTTATTATGCCTGGTCACGACCATGCCGCCGTTGCTGATCCCTCCCAGGTTCTTGTTGGGAAAAAAGCTGTAGCATGCAGCATCGCTTAAGGCTCCCGGAAGTTTGCTGTTATACCTTGCCAGGTGTGCCTGGCACGCATCTTCGACGAGGTATAGTCCGTGTTTTTTGGCGATCTTCTGGATCTTATCCATGTTTGCCATCTGGCCGTGCAAGTGCACTGGGATTATGGCTTTTGTCTTAGGGGTCATTTTTTCCTCAAGCAAATCAGAATCCATCAGCATCGTTCCCGGATCAACATCAACCAGTACTGGCCTTGCGCCGGTGTTTGATATTGAAAGCAGGGTCGCTATAAACGTGTTTGAGACAGTGACAACATCATCGCCTTTTCCCACATCCAGACCAAGCAAGGAGAACTGGAGCGCGGCAGTGCCGCTTGATGTGCCTATTGCATGACCCTTTCCAAGCAAACTTCCTAATCTTTTTTCATTCTTATACTGGTACATGAACAATTCCTCATCTGAATCCAGGGAAAGCAGCTTTTCAAGCTCATGTCTGATGTCCTTGCGCAGGGACTCGTTCATCTTCCTGTAATTATAGTAGGATACATCCATAAGACAGATGGATGCAAAAGAAATATATATAGATTGCCTTTAATCAGCAGTGATGAAACGACATAAGGACAGAAGCTTTGCCTATCGCTATTTCAGGTATGGGCTATGGACTATAATTCCCAAAAATTATTCTAAGCCGATTTCAGCGCTGCTTCATATAACCAACAGGTGCAATTCAAGGTGCATCACATGCAACAGCTGGATGAACGATGATGAAGATATCCCGAAAGAGCATCTGTTCAAGTTCGCTGACAGGCTTTCAGAACTGACAGGGTCTGCGGAATTTGTCCTGACCGGCGGAGAGCCACTTATAAGGAAAGATATTTCAGATATAGTAGGATATCTCAGCAAAAAAGGCCCGGTCCGTATACTTACAAACGGGATTCTTCTCGACAAAGGAATGATTGACAGGCTGGCTGACAGCGGCATCTCATCACTCTCTATCTCAATTAACGGCATAAAACCTGAAGTTCATGATACGTCAAGGGGAACCAAGGACAGCCTGAAGAAGATTTTTTTTGCCCTGGAATACATCAAAAAAACATATCCAAAAATCAACATGAGCTTGAGCATGCTGATCTTCAACAATAATCTGGACCAGGTGATACCGACTATAAGGTATGCGAATGATGCAGGAGTATCAATCTATCTCCAGCCTATACAGAAGATATATGGATATTCAGATACTGATGAGGTCAATTATAAGTTCAGGAAAAAATTCGAGAGGGTCTTACTCAACCCGTCCAGGCGATTGGATAAGGTACTTGATGAGATAAAGCACTACAAACTAAAGGGATACAATATCTCAACACCATACTCGTTCCTGAATAATTATTCCAATTATTTCAAGGCCCCAGGAAAAAACAAGAGGCAAAGGTGCCTAATCTCTTTTTCGACCATAAGATTGCACAATAACGGTGATGTATCATTGTGCAATATGTACGAGCCTCTGTGCAATATCAAGGACTGTGAAGATATAAAATCAGTATGGAACGGCAAGCTTGCAACGGCACAAAGAAAGCAGATGCTGAGATGCTCAAAAACCTGCCCCAGCTTCTGTTCGCTTATGCCTACTGTCCCGGATATTTTCATAGAAAGCGCAATCATTTTAAGGAGAATCATCTTTCCAAAGAAGAACTGAATCGCTGATAAAATACAGATGATAAAACACACAAACCCTGCTACAGGCGAGACAAGAAATATTGAGGAAACCCCCATCGGCACAATTAAGTCTATTGTCAGCCTGGCAGGAGATGCACAAAGACAATGGTCAGAGAAAAAACTTTCTGAAAGAACCAGGATATTAAAAAGATTGGTTCCTATCATCGAAGAGAAACGACAGGATATTGCTGTTTCCATTACAAAAGACATAGGCAAGCCGTTAAGACAATCTTTCTGGGAGGTTGATAATGTAATTAAGCTTGTAAATTTTTCTGCCAAATATGCGCCCAGATTCCTCAGGTCAAAAAAATCAATGACGAGGCATTATGAAATCGTTTATGAGCCAAGAGGCATAGTAGGCATAATATCCCCATGGAACTATCCTTTTTCCACTCCTTTTTTATCTATTGTTCCTGCACTGCTGTGCGGAAATTCTGTTGTATTCAAGCCATCGGAAAACTCATCGTATACAGGAATAATCATCAATAATATTTTCTCACGGCTGAAACCGTTTCCAAAAAACACGTTTACAGTGATCATTGGAGGTGCAATGCACGGGAAAGAATTAGTAAGGCAGCAGATAGACATGATCTCATTCACAGGAGACGTCAGCACAGGAAAGGACATCATGAAAAGGAGCGCAGAAAGGCTTCACAAGCTGCTTTTTGAGCTGGGCGGCCTTGATGCTGCCATTGTCCTTAAAGATACAGATGCATCAAAAGTTGCCAGGATAATAGTTCACAACAATATTATGAACAGTGGTCAATCCTGCGATGCGATAAAACGGGTGTATGTCGAAAAGGAACTCTATGAGAGGTTTGTCAGGTCTGCTATTGAAGAAGCAGGAAAAATAACTATCGGAGACCCATTTAAACGTGTGGATATGGGGCCAGTCGTCTCAAAGGCACAACTTGATAAGATAGAGAACATGGTAAATGATGCTGTCAAAAAAGGCGGCAAAGTCCTTACCGGCGGAAAAAGACTGGACAGGAAAGGATACTATTTCCCACCTACAATCATAGTCAATGTAACCGATGAGATGCTGGTCATGAAGAAGGAGCCCTTCGGGCCGATCCTCCCCATAGCTGCTGTTTCAGACTGGAAAGAGGCTGTAAGAGAGGCAAACAGTACCAATTATGGGCTGACCGGGTCAGTATGGACCAATAATCTGAAACTTGGCAAGGCCATTGCACGAAGGTTAGAGGTGGGGGTTGCAGGCATTAATTCTCATGGAGGCGGGCCTTATGGCATGCCCTGGGGAGGCACCAAGGAAAGCGGGATCGGCAGGCTGAATTCAGAACATGGGTTCCTGGAATTCACCAACATAAAACTTATCAAGAGATTTAAGCCCTGAGTTATTTAGCCAAAGTGATACTATCAAATCCATCTTTGTTTTCACTTTTCAAACCTGGACTTGATGGAGTTAACCAGCCTCTTTGCTGTGCTTGCCTGGCCTGAATGCCGGTAATATTTCAACAACTCTCTCTTTGACAGTTTTCCCTTGCCCAGTTCATCAAAAACAGAATCCATAATTGAGATTGCCCTGTCAATCTCATCTCTCCTGACAGTCAATGGCGGAAATATCCTGAAGACAGGGACAGAATGCGATGTGTAGTTAATATAGAGCCCTTTCTCGATCATCCTCATTTCAGCTATTTTACCAAGATTCTTGCCAAAATTCGAGTTGGTATCCAGTTCCATGCCTAACATCAGTCCAAAGCCCCGTATATCCTTGATCAGAGGATACTTTTTTTTAAGCAGCTCCAGATTATGCAACAGGTATTTTCCATCCCTGACAGCTTTCTCTACCAGGCGCTCATCTTTTATAGTATCTATCACAGCGCAAAGAGCAGCTGCTCCAATCGCATCTGACTGGTGGCTTGAGATATGCCACAGCCCTCTTTTGATAACTTTATCTGCAATTTTTCTGTTCGTAATCACGCCTGAAACAGGAAAACCATTGCCAGCGCCCTTGGCAATGACCATGATATCAGGAACTATGTCATGATGCTCAATTGCAAACCATTTCCCTGTCCTTCCAAAACCTGTCTGAGCCTCATCAGCGATCAACAGAACCCTGTGTTTATGCAGTATCCTTATCAGCTCCCTGAAATACCCTTTAGGATGGATGATAACGCCGCCGTCTGAAAGTATCGGCTCAAGAATAAACGCGGCAATATCATCTATGCTCTTTCCAAGTTTGCTGATCGATCTTTTCAGGCAGAGGAACCTGCAGCCTGGATAGGCTGAACCGACAGGGCACCGGGAGCAGAAAGGGGTCATTATCTTAAAGCTCAATGGAACCATCGGAAGTGAAGAATAATCATCTGGTCCGTGCTTAGGGCCTATGCTCCTCATCGCAAGCGAGATGCCTGAATAGCCCATGTCAAAGCCTGCAACACCGCTTCTCCTTGTAAATGTCTTGGCAATCCTCAATGCTGCTTCATTAGCCTCAGTGCCTGTCGAGAGAAGGATCACCTTATCCAGTCCCTTCGGCGTGATCCCTGAAAGTTTATCAGATGCTTCCATGACAGGAGGACTGATAAAATGCGTGGCTGTATGGACCAGTCTATTGACCTGCCGGGATAACCTTCGTGTAAATCCTTTATGGCAATGTCCCAAGATTGTACAGAACTGGCCTGACGAGAAGTCAAGTATCTCGTGATTATCAACATCTGTTATAGCGGTTCCATCCCCTTTATTTATTATATTGTCATAATAGTCATAGATTCTTAAGATATGTTTGCCGTTTTTCTTCCATATTCTCCGGCTTTTTGTTTTTTTGTTTTTACCCTTTGTTTTCATTTGCCCGCCACATCAAATACTCAAGTATTAACGCTTAAAAAAAGACCTTACGTTTTTTATCACGTATTCCACTTCACCATCTGTGAGGAAAGGATTCATCGGCAGGGATAAGACCTCTGAGCATGCTTTTTCTGCCTCTGGAAAGTCTCCTTCCCTGTAGCCCAGATGCCGGTAGGTTTTTGTAAGGTGCAAAGCAGGGGAATAATGTACAGCAGTTTGAATACCTCGGTGCTCAAGAAAACCCTTTAGCTTATCCCTGTCTTTAAGACGTATTGCATAGTCACAGAAAGTATGATATGCATTCTTGTCTGAGCAGGGAAGAGTGATCAGAAGGCTGGATAAACCCCTAGAATATTTTTCTGCTATCTCCCTCCTTTTTTTGATCCATCCAGCAAGATACTTCAGCTTACTCTCTACAAAGACCATCTGTATCCAGTCAAGATAACAGGGGGTCCTGTGTCCTTTTAAAACAAGGGGATCATCAGATATGGGATTTCTCAAGATGTCTATTTTTCTAAAGAGCTTCTTGTTTCTTGTAATAACCATGCCGCCATTGGTCACTGCACCAAGATTCTTACTAGGGACAAAGCTATAGCATGCTGCATCTGTTTTCTCTCCCTGGGATATCCCATTATAGTTCGCAAGCGGAGAATGTGCAGAATCCTCTATGACATGCAGCCTGTGTTTTTTTGCAATCTTTATTATCCTGTCCATCCTTGCCATCTGGCCATATAGGTGGACAGGTATTATCGCTTTTGTCTTTGGGGTTATCTTTTCCTCTATCTTTTCAGGGTCCATGAGCATCGTATCCGGGAGGACATCCACAAGCACTGGCCTGGCCCCGGCATTTGAGATTGCAAGCAGGGTCCCGATATAAGTATTAGGGACTGTTATAACCTCATCACCCTTGCCTATCCCAAGCGCTATAAGCGAAAGCTGCAACGCGGCTGTTCCGCTTGAGACGCCGACAGCATAATGCCGCCCGAGCATCCTGCCCAGACTTCGTTTAACTGTCCCGCTGGTGACGCACATCACCTCCTGCCTGCGCAGCGCGGTCCCGATGCTTCTCTCAAGCCGGGACTGGAACCTGAATAGCACATCATCCCTGTCAATGGACAGTCCTTCACGCAATAATTTATTGATATCATCCTGCAGAAACTGGTTCATCCTATTGTAATTATAGCGTGGTATCCTCATCAAAAAAAATAATAAGAAAACATATAAATAGTTTGCCATTTGGGAGTATTTATAAAGATACAGGGGGTATTGAAATTTATTTTAAAACAGGTAAATTATAATGGATAAAAAAAGAACAGTTAAGCTTTGTTATGTTCAAAGATTCAATTTTGAAATCCCTCATGGAATCGCTGTATTGAGACCCCTGCTTCAGAAATCAGGGTTCATTGTCAAAGAATATACTTTTTACAAGCATTTTAACTCATTTTCCCGCTGGGTTTTATCAACCAACCGCCATGGAAAATCTTTCTTAAATAATATGGATTACAGATATGTGCATTCACACAAGCACAGCTATCCATTCATAAAAAGCCTGGACAGGATCATTGACTCCATGTCAATCAGCAATTCTGATATAATCGGCATTTCAGTTGTTTCCGCTTATCAGTTTGTCTCTTGTCTTGCGCTTGCAAAACGCATCAAAGAGAGGTATGATGTCCCAGTAATCTTTGGGGGATCATATGTAAAGCTCTTTCATGAGCTGATTGATTTGAAAAAATATAGATTTATTGATTACCTGATCTGTTCTGATGGTGAAACTGCTTTGCCAGAACTTCTAAAATTTATATCTGGAAAGAAGAAGGACATAACCAGTGTACCAGCCCTAAAATATGTTTCCGGGAAAGAGGTTATATCAAGAAAAGATGCTTCCATTGACATCAACGATATCCCTTATCCTATCTACAGTGATCATCTAAAAACCATGCTAAAACAAAAGGGCAAACATTCTCTTTTTTGGCTGCCCTATGAGATCACAAAGGGCTGTCCACACAGATGTACCTATTGCTCATACTACCAGTTAAATTCATTATCACAGAAAAGGATCAGCAAAGTGATCTCCGAGCTAAAGCTTATCAAAAAAGAAACAGGCCACCATCTTTTCCGGTTTACTGATTCGAATATAACTGCAAACAAGGAATACCTTAAAAGATTATGCAGGGAAATCATAGATTCAAATCTTAATATTAAATGGAAAGTTTATGCAACACCCTCTTTAGATCTAGCTTTGCTTAAACTTATGAAGAAAGCTGGCTGTGTCTGGTTATATTATGGTATTGAAACAGGAAGCCAGAATGTTAACAGGATTATGAGAAAAAGTGTCCCGATCAGCCTGGCTGAAAAGTGCATAAGAGAAACATGGCGTGCAGGGATAAAAACATTCATTTTTTTGATGATAGGTTTCCCCCATGAGAAGAGTGATGACGTAAACCAAACATACCTTTTCCTTAAGCGTAATAAGAAATACATCTCGGTAGCAGAAGTAAACGGGTTTCAGTTGATCTACGGATCTTATATATTCAATAACCCGGAAGAATTTAAAATAAGGATTCTCGGACCCATATCCAAGGTAAACCAGGAAGTTTTTAAATTTGACGAGATCGGTGGACTTTCCTGGGAAAAAAAGGTCAAACATGTTCAAAGTGACTTTGTAACATTAAAAAAGAAGATAAACAGGCTAAAGATTAATTTTGTGCATACCCCAAGAATCAGCTGAAAAATTGGTAAATTGTAGAGAAAAAATCTC
>CAZPXC010000050.1:0-10697 GCA_964590935.1 uncultured Methanosarcinales archaeon | reverse complement strand
ATTAATAAACATATACACACTGCAAATATAATTAGTAATGCAAAAAATAATAATAGATTAATCAAAAATCTTTTAGTCTATGAACCTGAGGAAACTGAGGTTTTCATTAGCAGGCTTAAAAATAAAAGGGTTGTTTTTGATATTGGTGCGCACATTGGTTATTATAGTTTAATTGCATCTTCTTTTAAAAAAATAAAAAAAATAATCTCATTTGAGATATTAAAGAGTTATTCAGATGAAATAAAATTTCATGTTAAAAATAACAATATTCATAATATTAGAGTTGAAAATATTGCACTTGGTGATGGAAGTGAAATAGAATTTGGAAATTTTCTTTCATATAACCACAAAAAATCAGTAAAATTAGACGATTATATTAAAAACACAGGATTAAATCCCGATTTAATTAAAATGGATATTGAAGGTTTTGAATATTTGGCAATAAAGGGCGGGAAACAAATGATAAAAAAATTAAAGCCTGAACTTTTATTATCTATTCACCCGAAATATATCAGTAACAATACTTGGAATATTAATAACATGATAAATTTTTTATTTTCAAAATATAAATATATATATGTTGTTAAAAAAAGATCTAAGAGCAACCTTAGTTTGAAAGAATACCTAAAATTAATAGGTAAATCTTATGAATTTAAAAAGAATTGCTCTATTTTTTTTACAGATACAAGTCTAATTTAATCCTTTTTTTGTTAATCTTATCCTTTTGGTATCTTTAAACCTTTTATACAATGTCACTGGCAGGTTGACGATGTTCCAGCCCAGGCAGTATAGGTCCAGAAAAAAGTTAAAAACCACGTTCTTCGGCCGGAGCCTTCTCTGCGTCGCATCTGTCATATCTACATGTGCGAACGGATTTGAGCCCATATGGAAGACATAACCTATCGTAATAGGGATCTTCCAGAAAGGCTCGACCTTGAACGCATACCTTATGGTGTTGCGGATAGTCAGGTATGCGGGTTTCAGGGGTGTCTTCTTCCAGTCAGCGCCCTCAGAATTATGGAATATCGGGACAGAGATCTTTTTCCTTATGTAGCCGGCCTTTGTCATCCTCGCCTGGAAATCTGTCTCTTCGCAGTAGATGAAGTATGTCTCGTCGAACAGGCCGAGGTTCTTGAAGACATCTGTCTTCAGGAAAAGCGCGCAGCCGATTATGTTGTCTGTATCAGAGACATTCACGGGTTTTTTTGCCTTTACATCCTTTGAATAGGCATCATAGTCTCCCTTACGTACCTCTCCGTAGACTTTAAAACCAATACCCCCTATTTTTTTGCCGGATTTAGCTACCTTCATTGCCTCTGACAGCCAGCGCGGATCGACCTCGATGTCATTGTTGACAAGAGCAACATAATCATAGCTGTTTTTGATTGCGTATCTCACACCGACATTGTTGCCTCCTGCCCAGGCGATGTTCTTCCTGTTCCTTATCACCATAACTTCAGGATAATTCTCCTTCAGGAACTGGACAGAGCTGTCAGCAGAAGCATTATCGACCACAATGACCTTGAAATCCGGATATTCTGTCTTCAGGATAGAGGGTATGCAGTACTCGAGATGATTCTTGCCATTCCAGTTGAGAACTATGACAGCAACTTTTTCAGTCATCAAATATACCTTTATTATTCCACCCCTTAACCTAAATCATCTGGTCAACCCAGGTCTTGGGTGTCTTCTTGTTGATTATCTCTATGTCGAACTGGTACCTGAATTTCTTCGGGCCTTTCTCCCTGATCCAGTCGATCATCTCCTGCAGGCCCTTCTTGAGAGTATATTGGGTCTTATATCCCATCAGCTTTCTGGCTTTGTCTGCGCTGCAGTTCGCAAGCTTAACTTCCTGCGGCCTGTCAGGCATATAGATTGGCTCAAACTTGAAATCAAGCAGCTCAGCGATTGTCTTTGCAAGCTCGTTTATAGTGACAAATTCCTCGTCAGGGCCTATGTTTATTACCTGCCCGACTGCTTTTTTGTCAAACGCGAGCTTTTCAAGCACCTCGATGTCATCATTGATAAAGCTGAAGCATCTTTTCTGCTGGCCATCTCCGTAGATGATCGGCTGCTTGCCTCGTAGCATCCTGTTTATCATTATTGATGCCACATTCCTGTAAGGATCATCATATTTCTGTTTTGGCCCTATGATGTTATGCGGTACAGCAATAACATAATCCATGCCATGTACCTCTGAAAGGTTTCTTAGCGTAAGTTCCGAGGCATATTTCGCGATCCCGTACGGGTCCTGCGGCTTTGGGATCATATTTTCTGTAAAAGGTACCTTGTCCTGCGTGCCGTATCTTGCCATGCTTGAGCAGAACACGAACCTCTTGACCTTGTTGACTATAGCAGCTGTGATGACCGATATGGATATCTGGTATATGTTCTTGGTCACCATGTACGGGCTGAATACGCTCAGGCCCTCATATGCAGTGGCTGCGCAATGATAGACGATATCTACGCCTTTCATGATCTTTATCATCGAGTTTAGGTACTGGCAGTCGTACTGGAAGAACTCCACGTCTTCCGGGATATTATCTAGATATCCGCCGATGAGGTTGTCGCATCCTATAACCCTATGGCCCCTGGACAGCATCCTGTCTGCCAGGTGGCTTCCAAGAAACCCTGCAACGCCTGTTATGAATATGGTCTTTTTTCCTTTATCTTTCACCATTTTATTAGATGAACTTTCGTTATCATTTTTAAATATTGTTAATCAGAGTTTCTTATCTTCAGGTAAACTTTCTCATATTCCATGATTATGTCATCCCAGGAAAAACCCTTTTTTATTATACTTGCCATGTTCCTTCCCAAAATCAGCCTTACCCTCCTGTCCTTCAGCCTCTCGATCTTGTCTGCTATCTGCTTCTCATCATTGAAATCGACAATATATCCTGTCTTGTTCTCGAGCACTATATCACTTGCTATGCCCACAGGGGTCGATATTATGGGAAGGCCTGTGGCCCCTGCCTCCAGGAGGCTCTGCCCGAAGTTCTCCCACAGCGATGTATAGATAAATGCACCGGCTTTCCTGTACTCATCGACCAGCGCCTGACCTTTCAGCTCGCCCAGGAATTTGACATTCAATTTGTTCCTGGCTGCAAAATCCTTCAACGAATCAAGATACCCATCCTTTTCAGCAGAGCTGCGCTTTGCTGCCCCGCCGACTATGCTCAGCTCTATCTCTTTTGCATTATCAGGGTCTTTTTCCTGGAGCAGCCTCAGTGCCCGAAGAACAGGCAAAAGGTTCCTGTCCCTGCTTATCCTGCCAACAAACAGCAGCCTCAGCGCATCGCCTTCCTGCTCTTTTGGCCGGTAATATTTTTTCATGTCTATCCCCATTGGGATATTATGCAGCTTTTCTTCAGGAATTCCAAAATCCAGGGCCTCCTTCATCTCCTGTGCTGACGAAACTATGATTGCATCAGCATTCATCGCTGGCTTTTTCCTGCTCAGAAAATCATAGGTTGTATAGGGCATCCTTGAGATTCCTTCTGTGATGAACCTGTAGCCGAGAAGGCTGCCGTGCGCATGAAGGACAAATGGCTTGTCCCTTTTCTTGGCCAGCCTGTATGCTGCATCTGTCTCATAGCTGCGGTAGTTGTGCGCGTGGATGATGTCAAATTTTTCCCTTCTCAGCGCATCCCTGAACCCGGGCGAATAGAAATATTTCATGAATCTCATCGATATCCCAAAACGCCTCACAGCCACGTTCTCCATGGTCTCCTCTTTCGGAGACTTGCCTGCCATGTAGTCAGTGGTGAATATTGGAGATTCTATCCCACGTTTGCCAAGAAGGCTTGATATCATGAATGCCTGGTTGGCCGGGCCGCTGATATATGGGTAGAAAGACTCGATGGTCCTTATTATTCTCATTTTCCCTTTATTGACCTGGTGATGGCAAAGACTGCCTCTGTCGCAAGGATGGACTCTTTTGCTGTTATCAGCGCATTGGGCTTGCCTGCCAGGAACCTGCTGATCTCATGCATCTCATTGGCATATCCAAGGTCTGCCCTGGAAGAGAACACTTTCTTTCCGTTCAGGGTTATCTCTGTGAAGTTTTTCATGCCTATGACCATGCTGTCCTGGAATATCGTGCACTGCTCCCTGTCTGTGCTGCTGTTTCCGACACAGGAAAAGACAAGGTTGCACAGTGAGCCGTCCCTGTACTTTATGGTCGCGACAATGTTGTTATCATCATTGGCCTCGCCCTTTCCGGCAGTTATCTTATCTGCAAATATCCTCGCCGGCTCAGAGCCTGTAAGGAAGCCAAACAGGTCGGTTATGTGGCATGCCTCACCTATCACCCTTCCCCCGCCGACATCCTTCTGGTTTACCCAGTGGTCAGCAGGCAGAAAGCTGTTGTTGTAGACATAGTTTATGATGACGGGCGTGTCTTTTTTCAGCATCTGCTTTATCCTGACAAAGATATCGCTGTATCTCCTGTTGAAACCCACTGCATAGATCTTCTTGTGCTTCTGCGCATGGGTCTTCAGCACAGAAAGCCCTTTCTCGGTTATTGCAGCCGGCTTCTCGACATATACGTGCTTGCCTGCCTTTATCGCCTCTATCGCGATCTTTGCATGGGTGTCATGCCTTGTGCTGATTATCACAAGGTCGATGTTCTTGTCCTTGAGTATTGTCATATAGTCTGTTGTCGCGTATTTTGCACCAAGCTCAGTCGCGACCTTCTTAGAGTTCTGGCCCTGTTTTGTGGATACTGCATATATCTGGAAGTCCTTTATCCCGCGGATCGCAGGGATGATAAAGCCCTTTGCAAAATTGCCTGCCCCGATAAGGCCTATCTTTACCTTCCCTGGCTTGAGGTTTTTGTTCGTGATTGCTGTATATTCCTCATCCAGCGGCCCCTCTGGGCTGTATTTCAGAAGGACGCCCATGCCTCCCTTTTCAAAGAGCTTCCTGTAGGCCTCCCTGGCTTTTCCTGCATCATATATATCATCGATAAGGCTCGCCACATCGATCTTTTTTTGCTTCAGCAGGTGCAGGAACGCGTCCATGTTCCGGTTCATTGTCCAGCGGACATATGCATATGGGTAATCAATGTTCTTCTGCTCATATTCAGGATCATAGTACCCAGGGCCGAAAGCAGTGGATATCCTGAACTCAAGCTCTTTCTCATACATCCTGCTGCGGTCGATGTCGATATCGCATACCCCGAGAAGGACGACCCTGCCCTTCCTCCTGCACATGTCGAATGCGTCATTGACAAGATTAGCCTTTGTTGCAGCTGCGATTATCACGCCGTCAGCGCCGTTGCCGTTTGTAAATCCCATTATCTCCTTTGCGCCTGAGTTTCCGAGGGCAAGGTCAACATACGGCTTTTGCGCCTTTTTCTTGTCAGTGTCTATCCCTATCACATTGCAGCCATTTGCCTTTAGGAGCTGCGCCGCAAGCTGTCCGATAAGGCCCATGCCGAGCACCACATGGGTCTCGCCTATCCTTGGCTCAAGCTGCCTTATGGACTGCATGGCTATTGCGCCGACACCGGTGAATGCCGCATGCTCAGGCTTTACACCTTGGGGGACTTTTGCAAACATGTTTTTCGGCACAGCGATGTACTCTGCATGGTTGGCAAAGCCAGAGCCGGAGCAGGCGACCAGGTCCCCTATGCCTATATCCTTGATATTCTCTCCCACTTTCGCGACCTCGCCGCAGGATGAGTAACCCAGAAGATGCCAGACATCAAGCCTTGACTTGACAAGCTCCATAGTCTTCTTGACACCGGATTCCTTTGCAAACTTTAATACCTGCCTGGTCAGGTCCTTTCTTTCAAGCGCCATCTTGTACAGGGGCTTTTTCATGAGATCGATCATCGCCTTCTCAGTGCCGGAGCTAAGAAGGGAGAACATATTCGTGACAATAATCTCATCTTTCCCGCAGGCAGGCGCAGGGACATCCTCAACCACAACATTGCCTTTCTTGTCGTACAATACCTGTTTCATCTTAACTGAGGCTATCAGGTTTTAGTATTTAAATATTGTTAAACACCAAACCAAAACTATAAAAAACATGCTGGAACACTCCCCTGTCATGAAAAAGTATATCAAGCTGGGCTCAGGAGGCGTAAAGGGTGGAACTGCCTATCATTACAACCGCCTTGCAGGCAGGCATATGCACCCCACGTTCCTGGTCTACCAGCTCACCGATATGTGCAATTCCAGGTGTAGCATGTGCAGCATTTGGAAAAAGAGACCGCATGATGAGCTCACTACGCAGGAGATCGCCAAGATATTCTCGAGCAGCCTATGGTCTAAACTGAGGTGGATAAACCTTACAGGAGGGGAGCCTTTCCTGAGGAAGGATTTTCTGGATGTTATCCGGATACTGGGCAAACTTCCGAAGCTTGAGGGCATAGCAGTGCCTTCCAACGGCTTTCTGACCGAGAGGATAGTCTCTTCTGTGAAAGAGGCGCTCAAGATTCTCGGCAGCAAAAAATTTTTGTCAGTGACACTGTCTGTCGACGGGTTTGAGAAGACCCATGACAGGATAAGGGGAGTGCCTGGAGCATATAAGAAAGTGATGAAGACCCTTGAAAAGCTCAAGGAGGTAAAAAAGAGCCACAGGAACTTCAATGTCGGTGTCCAGCCGACCATAAGCAGGATCAACATCGATGAGATCGAGGACTTTTACAGGTTTATCAGGAAAAAGACCCCCAGTGTCGGTTTTGCGGTCACGATGACAAGCTCTGGCTATTATGACAACCTCGACAGGGGGGCGGCCCTGAGCAACAAGGACAGGGCGAAGATAGCAGCGTTCTTCAGGAAGATAATAAAAGAAGACCCGCAGTATGCGTATTATTACTCCAAGCTTATCGACCTCTTCAGGACAGGCAGGAGAGGGTTTACATGCCTTGCAGGATTCCTTACATTATACATGGACCCACATGGCGACATATATCCATGCCCTGTGCTCTCAGCAAGGAAAGAGTATCATTTCGGCAATGCTCGCGAGAACCCCACCACGCTCTGGTTTTCAAAGGACTCACGGAAAAAGAAGAAGCTGCTTGAGTCTGAGAAGGAATGCCTGAGGTGCACGATGATGTGCGACTTCATAAATGTCGCCAAGGTCGAGTTCTTCGAGTTCTCGTTCTTCATGCTCTCGCACCCGAAGATACTTTCCAGGCTCCTCAGGAAGATAAAAAATGAGCCGAACCCGTACTTCTAGCCGAACCTGTAGTGCTTCTTTATCTTCTCCTCAACTATCCATGTGCATCTCAGCCCCTTTGGCATGACCACGACATCGCCTGCGCCGAACTGGGCCTCTTCAGTCTCTGTCTTTACTTTTGCCTTGCCCTCTACAACATAGAATGTCTCCTCTTCTGTATACTCCCACGGGAACTCGCTGGGCTCTTTCTCCCATATCGGCCACTTTTTTGCCTCCTCGATCTGCTCCTGTGTCGGCTGAAGCACTATTATGTTCATCTTTTTCACCTCTTTCCAGTTCATCTAAAAACCTCCAGGAAACCCTCCAGTACGATACCGTTTATGATATTGTTGGCCAGATGCCTGTTCCTGATATCTTTAATGTTCCTGTGCATTAAAACCTGTATTTTTCCCAGTTTTTTCTCGAATTTAACGGTTTCAATCTCTCTCTCAGCGCTTTCAATGTACAGGTCAATATCGCTATCTTCACTGTCTTCGCCTCTAGCAGCAGAGCCAAACAGGACAATAGTGGGATAGGACAGTTCCCTGTTAATAAAATCTATCAGGCCGGAATCGTAAATCCTGCTGATATTATAGAAGACTTTTATCCTCTTATAGTTCCTGCCTTCTCTGTTGGCATAGAACAGTTTGATTCGTTGAATCTTTTTCGGTTTTATCAGATTTTCTTTCTGCAGTTCTAAGACATAGTTCCTGACAGAGGGCAGGCCTAACCCTGTCAATCGCTCCAGTTCCCGCAGGCCAAAGCCGCGTGTCGGCTGCTCAAGAAAACAGTTCAAGATCCTGTCTTTGTTGCTGATTTTTCTCATATGATATAATATTATATCAATTGATATAAAAATATATCAGTTGTCAAATAAAACCGACCACCCCCAGTCATAGACTGGGGGCTTGCTCGCCCTTCGGGCTCGGGTCGGTTTTCTTAGACCATGACAATTCCACACGATGGGACCACCTGTCCAAGACAGGTGGAATTATCATATTAAGAAACAATGCATCACCTGCTGTTGGAAACGAGGATATCCTCCATCTCCTGGCAGATGCGCTTCCAGTTGAAGTTCTTCTCGACGAACTGCCTGCCCTGCCTGCCGAGAAGCTCCCTGAGGATCGCATCATGGTAAAGCGTGCATATCTGCTTTTCCCACTCCTTGACGCTTGTCGCATACAGCACATGCTTGCCGAGCATGCTCTTCACCTCGTTGAGCCTGCTCACTATTGCCGGCTTTTCACAGGCGATGTACTCCAGCAGCTTCAGAGGGCATGTCCCGTCTGTCACCCTGTTCTTTTTGAAAGGGACTGTCGTTATGTCCATCTCGTTGATATACTTTGGTACCTGGCTGTACGGCACGTTTCCTGTGAACGTGACCCTGCGCTCCATCTTGTGCTGCTTTACAAACTCCCTGTACTGCGGAAGGTCTTCCTCACCGCCCACTATAAGGACCTTTATCCTGTATCCTTTCAGGTTCTTGACTGCAAGGAGCATCGGCCTCAGGTCGACCCATTCCCTGAGCGCGCCGAGGTAGCCGACAACAATCCCCTTGTGCCTGGATTTTCTGGGCCTGAACCTTTTCAGGTCAACGCCGTTCGGGATATAGGCATGCTTGTGGTTCTTTATGCTCATGGATTCGATGAACTCTTTTGCAGATATGGTGATCATAGATGCGTTCCTGAGGTTTTTTGCGAGCATGTTCCTGCTGAAGTGCCCTGCAAACGGCCTCAGGAAGCCTGGCAATTGAGGGCTTGTGCGTATCATGTCCGGCAGGTCGTCGGCCAGGTCATACACAGTCTTTATTTTATGCCTTTTCAGCCTGTTTGAGACCAGGTAGCCGAGAACAAGGCTGTTATACGAGAGGTGAACATCTATCTTTTTCAGGTCGATGCCTTTCAGGATCCTGCTCATCGAGAACAGTGCCAGGCCTTTCTGGAGCATGAGGCCAATCTCTTTGTCAGTGACGTAGCGGAGCCTTATCCTCTTTATCAGCTCCCTGTTCTGCTTCAGGCCCTTGTGTTTCCATGAGTCTTTTATGCTGACTACTGTTATCTTATGCCCTTTATCCAGGAGATGCTCTATAAAATGATGCAGCCTTGAGTAGCTGGTCTTTTCAAGATCTATTATCGATGTTATCAGGATGTTCATTGTGCTTTACCCACAGGTCTATTATCCTCTCCCCGGCCTTTCCGTCGCCGAAGGGATTTATCCATCTCCTGCCGTCCTCCAGCATCTTTTTTACAGACTCCAGGATCTTTCCCGGCTCTGTCCCTGCCAGGACATTTATCCCTGCCTTGATGGTTTCAGGTCTCTCTGTGTTGTCCCTTATCGTCACACACGGCACTTTCAGAATGCATGCCTCTTCCTGCAGGCCCCCTGAATCTGTTATGATGAGCCTTGCGTTTGCCTCGAGCTGGAGAAACTCAAGATAGCCGAGAGGCTCAATCAGTGTAATGTTGCTTGGGACAGAGAACCCGAATATCTTGATGTTTTTCCTTGTCCTGGGATGGATTGGATAGATTATTGGGATCTTTACAAAGTGCGAGACAAGGGTAAGCCCGTCAAGGATGCCGCGAAGCCTCTGGTGCACGTCAACATTCTCAGCCCTGTGCGCAGTGACCACTATATAATGCCCCTTCTTTAGCTCCAGCCTTTTAAGGACATCGACCTTCTTGTCGCTGATCTTCAGGTTCTGCTGCACCGCATCGACGACAGTGTTCCCTGTAAGAAACACCCTTTTCGGATCGATACCCTCCTCCTTAAGGTTATTTAGGGCATCCTTTGTGGGCGCGAATAGAAGGTCTGCGACATGGTCTGTTATTATCCTGTTGGTCTCCTCCAGCATTGTCAGGTCGTGGCTTCTAAGGCCAGCCTCATGGTGGCCCACCTTTATCCCGAGCTTGTTTGCAGCCAAAGCCCCGGCCAGGACACTGTTGGTGTCTCCCTGCACAAACACGATGTCAGGCCTTTCCTTGGCAAGGACCTTCATTATCTCCCTTATCATCAGGCCGACCTGTTTCCTGTACTCCTCCCCGCCGACATTGAGGTTGTATCTTGGCTTTTTCAGCTCAAGGTCCTCAAAGAATTTCCTGTCCATCTCATAGCTGTAATGCTGGCCTGTGTGCAGGATGAAGTAGTCAAGCCCTTTCTTCTCGCAGGCCCTTATCAAAGGGGCCATCTTGATTATCTCGGGCCTTGTGCCTATAAGTATGCATACTTTCATCAGGATTATGGAACCATTGGCCTATTTATTAAATTTATGGATTTATGGGCCATTGCCGTTGACATTTTTTTCTACAAGTGCAGGATGCATGTTTTTTTGTGATGTGAAAATATATGCATCAAACTCAGATGCCTGAAAAAATCCAGTCACCCATGGCTTCGACGGTCATTTTCCTTCGGAAAATGCCCTATTACGCTGACCATAATCCCCTACTTTGTAGGGGAACACGGTCAGCTCCATCTCGCCGTGGCTGGATTTTTTCTGCATGTGCAAGAAGCAAGCCCGAAGGGCTGCTCTG
>CAZPXC010000049.1:0-10930 GCA_964590935.1 uncultured Methanosarcinales archaeon | reverse complement strand
CCGACGATGGTCGCGGTCCTTCTGGTGTATGCAATCGCAGCCAACACATCCAGCAAGAACCTCGTCAGGCTGCTTCCCATAGTCTCGATTGCCTTTGCTGTCGCTGTATTTGTAGCTATGCTCCAGAGCTCGCTGACCATGAGGAAACTCTCTGAGCCGCAGACCATACTCCTGCTCAACGCCTGCTTGGCATTCGTGCTTGGCTCGCTGATATGCTTTTTCTCAAAAAGGCCGCATAAGAAGATAACTGTCCAGGATATTGTTGCCCAGGCAGAGCCTGACAGGCAGGCAGACACATCAGAAGCAGGGACACCAAAGCATGCACACCATCACGAGACCAGGTCCCCTGCTCCTCATCATACAGCCCATAAGCATGAGAAAAAAAGGCTCAAGATCAAGGAATTCTGATAATCATAATGTAGACTGATCATCTTAGGAAATTCCATTCCCTGCTCATGAATCTCTCCCTGAGTTTTGCTGCCAGGGCGGATTCATCGGGTGAGAGCTGGCCGCTTGTGAATTCTGCACTGAACATGTCTTCAAAGCTGCGCTGGATATTATCAATAATGAAGTGTATATCAACAGTCCCAAGCTCATTTTTTAAAGAGGTAACCCGGTCCCTGACATTCTTTATCATCTTGTCCCTGATCTTTTCATCCGGCACTTTCAGGATAGAGAACATCTTATCTACGTCCACGTCGATGATTATAGTGCCGTGCTGGAGCACCATGCCCTGCTTCCTGGTCTGGGCGCTGCCTGATATCTTTTTCCCGTTTGTTATGATGTCGTTTATCGGGTGGAATCTTGCATCAATGCCAGAAAGGCGAAGCGCACCCGCGACAGCGCCGCAGATCATCTCATACGAGTCTATTATCTTTCTTGGAACATAGTGCTCTGGGCAGGCAAGGCTGTAGGTCAGCTCATGCTCATGGAAGACTGCTCCGCCGCCGGTTATCCTTCTTATGAAATCAACATTATGCAGCCTGCACTGCGCAAGGTCAACCTCCTGCTCCATTGACTGGAAATAGCCTATCGACACAGCTGCAGGCTTCCACTGGTAGAGCCTGAGCGTCGGCCTGCCGGAGAGCATTATCGCCTCATCAACGGCCATGTTGCTGAACGCATCCTGCTCTTTGTCAGTTATCAGCCGCCATCTCATCTATGCACCTCCTGAATTCCTCATCTGTCAGCTGCCTTGGATAGTTGTAGATGGGCCCTGCAGGGCTCTCGTTGTAAAAAGGCCTGTTGCAATTATCGCAACCGCTTGTCCTGAACGCGTCAGGGAGCAGCTCTTCTGTATTGTTCCTTATCTTAAAATATGCTGCCTGGAGCCTTCTGTAATAGCTTAAGTCAGGAGCATTGATGTTCTCCATCGCAGTCCCTTTTATTGGCGTCAGGGCAAACAGCCCGACTGAAACATTCATAGAGTGGAAAAATCTCATGAGGCTGGTCATCTCCTCTTCGCTTTCCCCAAGCCCGGCGATAAGGTGGGTTGCGATCCTTCCGGGGAACCGCGAGGCTGCCTGTGTTATAAGCCCCAGCCTGTCTTCAAACATGCCTTTTTTTATCTTTGCGTAGCTCTGCCTGCTGGCAACATCCATAGGAATGCATATCTTATCTGCCCGGCCTTCGATCTCCTCGACCTGGCTGATATCCTGGAAATTGTAGCTTACGCTTATCTTCTTGCTTATCTGTCCTGCGATCCTCTGCACGTGGCTTATGCCTACAGAGGTGCACTGGAGGCAGACCCTCTTAAAGCTGCTCCTGTTGATGACCTCGATTATCTTATCCGCGGGAAACTCAGGCCAGCTTATCCTTGAGAGCCTTCCCTCATCAACAGCCTGCGAGCAGAACATGCAGGAATTGTTGCACCTATCCCCTACCATGACATAGCATGTTCTCGGGACGACAAGCTGGTTCTCTTTTGTAAGCCCCAGCATGGCAGCAGACCCTTGTGATAGCCTCATTTGCGATTCACAGCCTGGATGTTTATGGCATAGCGGCAAAGCCCAGGCTGCGCAGCTCACCTAATGATCTCAGCCTGAACAGGTGTGAGCTGCACGAGCAGTCAGAGCAGCCAAAGCATGGTACAGGCTCAGCCACTTCTGACAAAAAGCACGCGGTCCTGCACTCCAGGTCCTTGCCTCCTTTTCTGAACATAGCCTTTCTTATCCTGACATTCGGGCTTGCCAGCAGATAGTCGATATGCCACCTTATCTTCTTGTGTTTTGAAAGATGCCTCTGTATCCTTTTCTGCAGATTGTTCTGCGCAGAGCCCACATATGCATAGACGCCTTTTTTCAGCCGGATCCTGCCCAGCGCGCCCACTTTGGGATTGATATCCCTGTCTACGTCAATCACCAGGCAGTATATCCCTTTTTTTACCCCTTCCATCTTCCACATACCGCAAAGTCACAATGATATATAAATGTTACAGCCATGATAAATAATAATTTCAGGTACAAAGTATCTTATGAAAAAATCAATAAGTCATGCAAACCAGGAAAAAATCCAGCCACCCACGGCTTCGACGGTCATTTTGCTACGCAAAATGCCCTATTCCACCAATTGGTTACGCCCGATTGATATGCAAGGTAGGGCATAAAGCCCTACTTCGTGGCTTTCAAATTAATGCTGATAGCCACGATGTGGGACCTTGTGTCCCACTACCTTTGATCCAACTTTGTAAAAGTTGGGACCGTAACCACTCACTTTGTAAGGGAACACGGTCAGCTCCATCTCGCCATGGCTGGATTTGTCAAAAACCACCTTTCTATAAAGGCATCATGGATTTATAGGCCATACAAGGTCTAGTGGTTTTTGATGCTCAGAATTCCACTCACATGGTGGTTTTCGAGCACATCAGATTCCACTTAGACCATTAACCATAGATGAGTGGAATTCTGATGTTTTCTGTAATTGTATATTTTCTTTTCTTCGAGTGCAGGATGCCAGCCCGAAGGGCTACTCTAACAGAAATTTGTCAATCGAAAACTGACTGCGTCAGTTTTCTCCGACCATAATAATTCCGCCGCTTTGAAAAAGGCGGAATTATTATATTCCATTGGTGCTGGTTCGGCAGGCGCCCTCAGCGCCGTGCTTAAGCCGAACCAGCTGCCAGTGGATGGAAAAATTTCTCTCGCACATTTAAGAAAAAGAGCAGCAGACATCTTTTTTTATTATCCTATAATCATTAAGATCAAGGCGATGATAAGGATTGACGATTGAATCGACATATTTAACAGCCATTGGATCGATCTCCTTTTTCCTGTCCAGAGGGCGCATGCATCCAAAATGCAATACCTTAAAAGCCTTTCTTGCCTTTTTCAGGATGTTCTCAATATACTCCAGCGAGGGCTCTTCAAGTTCATTTTTTATCATGGAATGCTTCATAAGGATGAGCATACAAGCCTCCTCTGCCTTAAGTTTTTTAAGGATTTCTATGCTCCTTGACTCATTTCCCATCCCGACCATGATATGCGGCATAACCCTCGCATACTTTTTCAGCCATAAGAATGAATCGATAAAATCCTGCTCAGTCTTTTCCAGGTTGTAGTTATCATGGATGACCCTTGTGTCAGAGACAAAATCAAAAGAGACGACATCAGCATACCTGCCTATGAACCTCGCCCTCTCCTCACTTACAAGCCCGGGATGGACATTTATCCTTTTATTATCCTGCTTGAGCTTTCTCAAAAGGGATATGCTGAAAGGGACAAGCCCATCCTTATCGCACCCGCCTGAGACAAGAACACTCTCTTTTTTTATATCAGATACTGCTGACATGCCATTAAGAAAATGTCCCTGGCAATGCGTGCAATTAAGGCTGCACTTCATGCCTGTAACAGATATCGCCTGGGTCTTATCAGGCCTTACTATCGTTATTGTCCTCACTTTGAATGTCTGCTGCCATCTCCCTGAGATGCGAAACTATGTTTGCGATCTCCTTCTTCAGCATTTCCTCGATCTGGTCCGCGACCTCGATAGGAAATCCGCTCTGCTTGAGCACCTCATTCTCCTCGACCAGCTTCTTGAGCTCTGCAAGCTGTGTATGGATGAGGATGACAGCATCCCTCACTATCCTGAATGTCTCATTTACAAGGCTCTCGATATCCTTTATCTCGTTTTTCTCCCTCTCGGCAATATTTGGGATTGCTGCATGCTGCTCTGCACTGTCTATCATCCCGTCATCGCTCTCCTCCTGCTCGGCAAGATGCCATAAAGATTCCCCGTCTTTGTAAATCTTCTTGACGAGCCTCTTCGGCTCAAAAACAGAATTGGCGTTTTTTGCCGCGAGCCTGCTTATGTATGCTGAATATATTCTCATTCTTATGTCTCCAGCCTCCTTATCGCATTGTCTGCAGCCTGCATCAGGGCATCGTATGTCTGCGAGACAGCAGGGCAGTATGCCAGCTCTGTCTCGCTCAGCTCATGGACAGTGAAGCCTGCCTGTATTGCGGTGCTTGCGACATTTACCCTTTCAGCAACGCCCTCTTTTCCGACAGCCTGGCATCCGAGGATCTTTCCAGTGCCCTTGTCAGCGATGATCTTTACCGTTATCTCGCTTCCGCCGCCGCACCACTCCGGCTTTGTCAGCGCCCTGGCTTTCCCGACAACGATATTCTCACCTGCAAAATGCGAATTAAAGCCTGTTGCAGCGATCTCAAGCTCGCCAATTTTCGATACAAATGTTGTAAGCGCGCCTTTGTATAGCTTTTCTCTCACTGCAATGTTCATCCCTGCAACAACACCCTGCTTGTATGCAGCGACAGCAAGCTGCATCATCCAGTCTCTTTTATCTATCAGTGATTTCAGCTGCACGCAGTCGCCCACTGCATATATGTCAGGGACACTGGTCTGCATCTTCTCATTCACAACAATACCCCATTTGCCCATATCTATTCCAGAACCTTCAAGGAATTTGGTATTTGCCCTGACCCCGGCTGCAAGAACTATCATGCTGCATGGGATCTCCTTGCCGTCCACAATTATAGAATCTACCTTTTCTGAAGCATTGACTCGCTCGAGTTTCGAGTTGAACATCAGCTTTACGCCCATGCCAGAGAGATAATCCTCCAGCACTTTCGATATATCCTGGTCAATGGCCTTGGCAAGAGCATAGGGAAGCATCTCGACAAGGAAAACATCGAGGCCCCGCTTCTTTAATGCATATGCGGTCTCCAGGCCGATTGCCCCGGCTCCGATGACAGCAGCGGCCATGCCCTTTTTGGCAAAATCTGAGATGGCGATGCTGTCCTCATACCTGTCGATCTTAAAGACCCCTTTGGGTGGAGTGCCCTCAATCCCCGGAACAGGGGGCATTATTGCAGAGGCGCCAGTCGCTATTATGAGCCGGTCGTACTTTACTGTTATTCTCCCGCCTGAATCGAGGTTCTCTGCCTCAACTGTCTTCTGAGAAGGGTCTATTTTTTTTATTTCATGCCTCATGTATCTCTTGAAGCCCATGTCAGGAAGCTCATGCTTCAGATGCTCAAAATCACCTATCCTGCCCTCGATAACATAAGGTATCCCGCAGGGATGAAGCATATCAAAGCTCTTGTTGTCGATGAAAGTGACATCTGTGTCCATGCTGTGCTTCTTTATTGTTATGCCGGCAAACATACCTCCTGCACCAAGCCCTGCTATTACCACATTGATTCTAACCAACCCCCAGCAGCCTTCCGATGACTGTCGTGTTGCTAAGATAGACCTTTGTAAAGGGAAAACTTGCCTGCTGATTCTGGAAAAAGTACAGCAATGCCAAAGCCAGGAGCAGGATTGCCAGCACTATCTGGAAGATCAGCATCTTTCTCATGTCAAACCCCTTAATTACAGAGTTTAGTGCTTTAAGTTAATAAACTTTGTGTCTTGATTGAGAAGTGAATACATAGATTTATATATTATAAGCAAAATAAATCATGCTGTACTTACGAGGTGAAATTGATGAGGCACAGGATTTTTATATTGCTTGTTTTTCTCCTGCTGCTCAGTATAGTTATCGGGTGCAAGAAAGCAGCTGAGGAGAAGAAATCCCTGGTCCAGACGATGACCATATCAGAGGATTGCGCCACCCAGGAAGGTATGCAGGACAGCTGCTGCCACCAGCAGTGCACAGATTACTGCAAAGAAAGAGGGTACGTTTACTTCAAGCATGATATAAACGGCAACACATGCCTATGCTGGTGCGACTAGGCCCATATTTAAAAAGATCGAGGTGAATTTTGATGATAAACGAGGAAGAGTACCGGGAGATAAGGAGCATCATGAGCAAGAATGTTCTTACCATCGCGGAAGATGCGACTGTCCATGAGGCGGCAAAGAGCATGTCCAACAAGCTCTTCAGCTGCATCGTCGTAACGAAGAACAAGAGGCCTTTGGGCATAATAACAGAAAGGGACCTGATAAAGAGGATAATCGTCAAGAGCCATAATGCAAAGAAGGTGCTCGTGAAGGACCTCATGAGCAAGCCAGTGGTGACTGTCCCGCCAGAGTCAGATCTTGTGCCGACAGGCGAGCTCATGAAAAAGAAGAAGGTCCGCAGGTTCCCGGTCACTGATGACAACGGAAAGCTTGTAGGGCTGGTCACTGAGACGGATATACTTGAAGGGATAATCAAGCTTGTGAAGCATCTTGACTGGAAGCTTGTCACGATGAAGATTTCTGTTGAGGAATACATAGACAAGCTCAAGGACTCTAAGATAATCTGATTTTGAGGTAACCCATGTGATGCCCAAGGGATATGCAGGAAAATACCTTGACATAGACCTTACAGAAGAGAAGATAACAGAGAAGACATTGCCCCCGGAGATGGCCAGGCAATATATAGGTGGCTACGGATTTATCGCAAGGACGCTTCTTGACATCCCAAAGAAAACTGATCCTTTGTCAGGGAAAAACATCCTCTGCCTCTGGCTGGGACCGTTTGCAGGAACCCCGGTCCCCACACCGTCCAAATACGCCCTCGGGGCAAAGTCCCCCCTTACAGGCATGATAGGGTTCGGCATTTCTTCAGGATACTTCGGCGCTGAGCTAAAGAGGGCCGGCTGGGACGGCATAGTGTTTCGCGGAAAGGCCAAGAGACTATGCTATTGCTTTATCGACGACAATATCGTAAAGCTGGTCAATGCCGAGGACCTGGCAGGCAGGACGACCTGGGAAACAGAGGAGCTCATCAAAAAAAAGTACAATGATGAGACCATACGCGTTGCATCTATAGGCGTGTCCGGCGAAAGGCTTGTAAGGATCGCATGCATAACAAACGCCAGGAACAGGCAGGTCGGGAGGAGTGGTATGGGCTGCGTCATGGGCTCAAAAAACCTCAAGGCCATAGCTGTCAGGGGCACAGGCTCGGCAAAGGTGCATGACCTGAAAAAGCTGATGGAATTCTGCAACGAGCTGAACGAGAGATGCCAGGGTCCGGCTGCTGAGAAATACAGGGTCTACGGGACGCCGGCAAATATCCTTGTCCACCAGAAGCTCGGCTGCCTTCCGACCAGGAATTTCCAGGAATCGACATTTGAGCATGCTGACGATGTCTCTGGCCAGACAATGCTGAAGAGGAATGTAAAAAAGACCCTTGCATGCGAGGGCTGCGCAATAGCCTGCGACCACTTCAATATCATCGACAAAGGCGCGTATAAGGGTGCGAACGCATCAGTAGATTATGAATCGTTATGGACCTTCGGCCCGAACTGCGGGATAAACAATATAGGGGCCATCACAAAAGCGGTTGAGCTGTGCGACACGAACGGCATCGACACCATCTCAGCAGGTATGACAGTGTCGTGGGCAATGGAGTGCTTTGAAAAGGGGCTTATCACTAAGCAGGATACAGGAGGCCTTGATCTAAGGTTCGGGAACCACAAGGCAATGGTTGAAGCTGTCAGGATGATGTGCCTCCGTGAAGGACCTTTAGGAGAACTGCTGGCTGATGGTTCAAAACGGGCTGCACAAAAGGTCGGGAAAGGCAGCATAAAATATGCGATACAGTGCAAGGGAATGGAATGGGCCGGCTATTCGATGCGCTCGCTGCAGACTGGAACCCTTGGGTTTTCAACCTCTGTCAGGGGAGCATGCTACCTGAGGTCAGGCTCATACCAGCATGATGTAAAGGGGAGCGTGGACAGGTTCAGGCTGGAGAAGAGCCGGGGACCGCTTGTCAGGAACGGCGAGGACGAGTACGCTGCCATCGACTCGCTTATAATATGCAAGTTCACCAGGAAGATTTACAAGAGCAATGCAGAGATATGCAGGCTGCTCTATCTTGTCACAGGGGAAAAGTGGACAGTCAAGGAACTTATCACCGCAGGAGAAAGGATACACAACGCTGCAAAGCTGTTCAACATAAAGCAGGGCTGGAAAAAATCCGATGACTATCCGCCGTGGCGGGCATTTAATGAATACCTTAAAGACAGTCCGGTGCAAAGGGAGATAAGAAAGGAGCACAGGCATATCATCAACTCATACAAGAAACTACACAAATTCAAGGACCTGCCCGGCTGGGTAAATGATGATTCAGGCGCTATAATAAGAAAGGACGAATACGAGGATGCGCTGCTGGCATACTACCAATCGAGAGGATGGGACAAGCAGGGCATCCCATCAAAAGCCAAGATAAAGGCGCTTGGCCTGAGCAAGCCAGTCAATCTAAGATGAGCAAAAAAAAGAGCATGAGAAAAAAAAAGATAATAATCTGTGACACTGACAAGTGTGACGGCTGCAGGATATGCGAATATGCCTGCGCAGCTTACCAGGACAATACGCTGAATCCCAGGCATTCAAGGATAAGGGTCATCAGGGCAGAGCCGATATTTAATGTCGCGATGAGCTGCGTGCTCTGTGATGAGCCGGACTGCATCAAAGGATGCCCGACCCAGGCCATAGAATACGACGAAAAAGAGCGTGTGATAAAAATCGATAATGATAAGTGTGACGGCTGCGGCCTCTGCATAGAGCGCTGCAGATATGGGAGCATTACTCTGGCGCTTGGCGGCACAAATGCCTTTGTCTGCGATTTTTGCAGGGACCTGGGAAAGCCCAAGTGCGTCGAGTTCTGCCCAAAGGGCGCTCTTAGCTATGAGCCTGCCACTGAGAAAAATTTCCAGGGGCTGGTCAAGAGGATAAAAGAGGAAAATGAAAAACAGGAAGGATAGCTTTGCCAGCTATCTATCGGACACTGAACCGTTTATCCTTGACGGGAGGCATGTAAACAACCTAAAGCAGCTCTGCAGCGAGCTGAAAAAAACAGGTGAGGATGTCTTCTCACAATACTGCAATGCAGGAAAAAACGATTTCTACAGCTGGATAAAAGGCAGCATAGGAGACAGGAGGCTGGCGAGGGACATCATGAACATCAGGCTCAGGGAGAACATGATAAAGATAATCGGCGAGAGGGTCCTTCAGCTTGAAGATTACGCACGGCACCCGCAGAAATCTGTCATCGAGAAGAGGATCGATATGTATTCAGACCACGTGCTCTTTACTATCGACAATGAGATATGCTCAGACTGCGAGATCTGCTCGCTTGTTTGCCCTAAGGAGGCAGTGGAGATAAAGGAAAGAAAAAAGACAGTGAATGACGACTGCACAAAATGCGGCTTCTGCGTCAATTTCTGCCCGCTGCAGGCAATGAGCATAGATGTCAACGGTGAGAAGAGGGATTTCTTCAAACAGAACGATATGCTGCCAGAGTTCCCAGAGCCACAGAAGATACATGATGTCAGTGCCATCAGGCTTTTCAAAGGAGTACATAATGTGAAAGATAAGTGCCCTCCTGGCTGCGAGCTGTGCGTCAGGGCATGCCCTGTAAATGCCTTGAGCAGGTTTGAGGGCAAGAGGGAGCTTGACAGGGTAAGGCTTGACAAGAGCGGCTGCATATTGTGTGGCGCATGCAAAAACGCCTGCCCCTACGGCCTGATCGAAATAGGCAGGGCCCATATCAATTACAGCGGCGAAGGATATTCAAATGTCTGGAACAGGGCGATAGAAAAGCTCACAACTGTTGAGAAAAAGAACCTTTATCATAATAACAAAAACATCAATAAGATAAAAACCCTGATCGAGAGCTCAGGGCTTAACAGGTATAATGGATTAACTGCGCTGCAGAAAGAGAAGGTGCTGAAATGAAAAAAAGAAGAGGAATAATATTTGCCTTATTCTTGGCAGATTGCCTGTTTCTTTTTATCAGCTGCCCACGGGCTGCGAGCATAAATGAAAGTAATAATGCAGCGCAGGGCCAGTTGTTTCTCAAGGAAGATTTTGAGGACAACAACCTTGCATCAAGGGGATGGTATGACGCGCCGTCTGCAACCATATCTACAGCAGAGCATCTCAGCGGCAGCACAGGCTCATTTGAGTGCAGATTTATTAAGGGAGAGACAGGATGCGCCGGAGGAAACCCGGGCCGGCATAAGTTTGGTCCTACTGATGTTGTTTATCTGAGCTACTGGGTAAGATACAGCGCGAACTGGGAGGGCTCAAACCAGCCATACCATCCGCACGAGTTCTACTTTATAACAAATGTCGATCCAGACTATATCGGCCCTGCAGGGACCCATCTTACCACATATGTAGAGCAGAATGAAGGGACACCCAGGCTGGCATTGCAGGATATGCTGAATGTTGATACCGGCTGCATCATCAGGAACAACCAGCCGGTCGATGCCTGCAGCAGCTATCCTTTCACAGAAAGCAGATCTGTTGCATCATGCAACGGGGTAATGGGCTATCTTGACGAGAGGGACTGCTTCTTATACTCAAGCAGCGGCGGGACAGATAATTATTACAGCTCCCGCGGCTGGTCAGCTGACGACATATATTTCAGGGATCCCCCTGGCCAGTATTACAAAAACGACTGGCACCATATCGAGGCGATGTTCGGGATGAACAGCATCCAGAACGGAATAGGCGTGGCTGACGGGAAGATAAGGTA
>CAZPXC010000048.1:0-11587 GCA_964590935.1 uncultured Methanosarcinales archaeon | reverse complement strand
ATTCACTAAGGTTTGCAATCTCATATTTAAAGTTTTCTATAATAGGGGGTTTATAAAGCAAAAATATTTTAACTATCGGCCTAACTACAACGTACCATGAAGAAAGATAATAAGCCGATCATAGTCTTCTGCGCACATAATGATGACAATATAATAGGGGTCGGGGGCACGATAGCCCAGTATATCAAAGAGGGCAGGGAGGTCATCTCAGTCATCTTCTCATACGGCGAGGCAACGCATCCATGGCTGAAGGAGAGGGAAGCGATAAAGATGCGTGTCAACGAATCGCAGCAGGCTGACAGGATCCTGGGGGCAAGCAGGACGTCCTATCTCGGCCTGAAGGAGGGAAAGTTTATAGAGGAGATAAACAGCAAGGATATAAAGGCCAAGATAAAGAGGATAATCAATATAGTAAGGCCTGAAAAGATTTTTACCCATTCCCCTGATGACCCTCATCCTGACCACAGGGCAGTATATTCAGCAATAACCCAGATAATGGATGAGCTGAAGTACAAATGCGATGTCTACTCCTTTGACATCTGGAACCCGTTCAACATCAGGCACAGGAACAAGCCCAAGCTGTTTATCGACATAACGGCGACATTTCCCCTGAAAGTGAAGGCCTTCAAGCTGCATAAGAGCCAGTGGCTTGCGATGTTGACCATGCTGCCTGCAATGTATATCAGGGCCATACTGAACGGGCTCAGCAAGGGCGTCAAATATGCAGAGGTATTTGTAAAGCTAAGATGAAAAAGCTATTGATCGCAACAGACTGCTTTTTACCAAGGTGGGACGGCATAGTCAGGTTTCTCCTTGAGATAATGCCCAGCCTTGAAGATAACTATAAGATAACTGTAATCGCCCCTGATTTTGGGAAACCAAGGTATTCAGGCCATTCCAAAGTTGTCCGTTTTCCTGTGATAAGGCTCAATTTCGGCGACATCGAGTTTACAGGGCTGAACTACTGGTGTATCAGGAAACTTGTAAAAGATGCTGATATCGTGTTTGTGCAGACGATCGGCCCGATCGGGCTTTCAGCTATAAGGTCTGCGCACAGGTTCAAAAAGCCGACTATATCCTATGTCCATTCGATCGAATGGGAGCTGTCCACCAAGAGCATCAAACGGTTCAAGAGATTCGTGAACATGCTGACAAGGTATGTAGCAAGGAGGGCCTACAACAGGTGCAGCATCCTGATCGTACCCACAGAAGAGGTCAGGGAAAAATACAAGAAAAACAGGATCAGCACAGACATGGAGGTTGTCCACCTTGGCACAGACACGACAAGGTTTGTTCCTGCCGGGGACAAGAATGCGGTCAAGGACAGGCTTGGCATCGGCCAGTACTGGAAGGTCATCGGATTCTCAGGCAGGATAGGGAGGGAAAAGGACCTTATCACGCTCTACAGGGCGTTTCGCAGGCTGGAAAAGAAGCACCATGACATCAGGCTGCTCATCGTGGGCAAGGGCATAAAAGAGCTTGAAAAGCTTTTCAGCTCCAGCAGGAACATAATCATGCCCGGCTCTGTTGACAATGTTGTGGAGTGGCTGCAGGCGATGGACATCTTTGTCCTGCCTTCGCTGACAGAGACATCCTCGCTCGCCACGATGGAGGCCATGTCATGCGAGCTGCCTGTCATCACCACAAAAGTCGGGTTTGTCAAGGAATACATAAAAGAGAAGCACAACGGCATGTTCTTCCCTTTCAAGAATTCCCTTGTCCTGTCCATGAAAATCGAGATGCTGCTTGAGAATGAGCAGCTGAGAAAAGAGCTCGGGAAAAACGCACGGAAGACGATCATGGAGAGGTTCAATTGGGATATCACGAGGGAAAAGATAAAGGAGATCATCGGGAGGTATTGAACTATGGAAACAGTAATCCTTGTCGACAGGAAAGACAACAGCACAGGAACAGAAGAGAAGATGAAGGCGCATGAGGAGGGGGTTCTTCACAGGGCGTTCTCTGTCCTTGTTTTCAATAAGGATGGTGAGCTCCTGATCCAGAGAAGGGCGCTGACCAAATACCACTCGCCAGGCATGTGGAGCAACACATGTTGTAGCCATCCCAGGCCGGGGGAAAAGACGATAGATGCTGCGCACAGAAGGCTTAAAGAAGAGATGGGCTTTGACTGCGAGCTGAAAGAGGCATTCAGTTTTGTGTACAGGGCGGGCTTTGGCAACGGCCTGACAGAGCACGAATATGACCATGTATTCATAGGCAGATATGATGGCGAGATCAGGCCTTCGCCGGAAGAGGTATCAGAATACAGGTGGATAAGCATAGAACAGCTCAAAGAGGAAATAAGAAAAAATCCAGAGGGATACACGCCCTGGCTGAAGATCATCCTGGATAAGCATGATTTTACAGCTTCAGGCTGACAACCTTGCTCATCCCGTGCTCATTCATCGAGACGCCGTAGAGCGTGTTTGCCTTTGATATTATATTATCATTGTGCGATATTATGACATACTGTGCTCTCTTTGAATAATTCTCGACCATGTCTGCAAGCTTCTGGGAATTCTTCTTGTCAAGCGCTGCATCCACCTCGTCAAACACATAGAACGATGCAGGCTCATGCTCCTGTATAGCGAAGATAAACGCGAGCGCTGTAAGCGTCTTTTCGCCCCCTGAAAGGCTCCTTATGTCAAGGAACTTGCGGCCGGTTATCCTGACCTTTATCCTTAATCCTTCTGACAACGGGTCGTTGGGGTTCTCAAGCTCAAGGAACGCCTCTCCCTTGGTCGTAAGGCCGGAGAACATTGCCTGGAAGTTGTTGTCTATGACATCGAAGGTTTTCATGAATATGTCCTTCTTCTTGGTCTCTATCTCATTTATCATGACCATGACATCTTCCTTTTCAGAGGACAGTTTTTTCCTCTTCTCGATGAGCCCGTTGTATTCCTTCTCGATCTGGTCATATACCTCAAGCGCGCGCATGTTGATGTTGCCTGCCTGCTCGAGCTGCCTTTCCATCTGCCAGACATCCTTCTTCAGTTCCTCCTCTGTCCTGCCCTTGAACAGAGGTATGTCCTTGTACCTCTTCATCTCCTCATAAAGCCCGGCAAGCTCGGCCTTTACAGAAGCGATATCGATAGAGAGCGTGTTGGCCTTCTGCTCTGTCCCCCTGATAGCCTCATCCAGCCTGATGAGCCTTGTCTCATCCTTTTGCAGGGAACTGCTCAGCTTGTCCTTCTGGACAAAGAGGCCCTTGTACTTCCCATAGAACATCTTTTGCTTCTTCTCCTTTTCAGTCAGCTCTGTCTCCTGGGCCTTTATCTTCTCCCTCAGGTGCTTCATATCCTCCCTGAACCTCTCCTCCTCCTTGGTATGCTGGTTGAGTATCTTTACTATGTTCTCCTTCTCGGGAAGCAGAATGTTTGTTGTCTGCATGTTGGCATTCTTTATGCTCGACTCTATCTGGATAAGCCTTTCCCTGAGCTCGGAGAGCTTCTGCTCAAAGGTGTTCAGCTCAGCAAGGACCGTCGGGTTGCGCATCTCGCTGATCCTGGCTCTCAGCTTCTGCTTCTCGACCTTGATGTCTGTCAGCTCCCTTGTCAGCCTTGCGAGCCTGTCCTGGATATCCTTTATCTTCTTATCAGCATCCTTCAGCCTGGTGTTGTATTCCTGCTTCTCTTTCCTGTCTGCCTCAAGGTCGCCCTCCTCCAGGTGAAGGGATTTCTCAGACTTTATTATATCCCCTTCAAGGGATGCCTTGAGGTTCCTGAGCCGGACTATCCTTTCCTCGTTGCCTGTCCTCTTCTGCTCAAGGTTTGACACGAGCTTTTCCATATCAGCTGCAATCTTCTCCTTCCCGGTTATCTCGCCGGCGACCTCCTTCTCCTGGAAGCCAAGACCCCGCTTCTTCTGCCGAAAGCCCCCATGCATGGCGCCGCTGATCTCAACAAGATCGCCGTCAAGAGTCACCATCCTCATCGTGCCTATCCCGAGCCTTCGCGCGACATCGATGCTGTCTACCACGACCGTATTGCCGAAAACATATGCGAACGCGTTCCTGAACCTTGAGTCAAAATCTATAAGATCGACTGCAAGACCGTGTACGCCCTGTGACTTGAGGACCGCACTGTCAAGCCGCTTGTCTGGAGACCTGATCTTGTTGAGCGGAAGAAATGTCGCGGTGCCGAGCCTGTTCTTCTTTAGGTGCTTGATGCAGTTGGCTGCTGTCTTGTCATTGTCCACGACGATGCTCTTTATCCTCGGCCCTGCAGCGACCTCAAGCGCCATAGAATACTTGACTGAAACCTTTCCCAGGTCGGATATTGCGCCGTGCACATTTCCGAAGCGCTTCTTTGAATCGAGTATGCTTCTCATGGCGATGCTGTCCATCAGCTTCTGCTGTATGCCGGTCTGCCTTGCCCTGAGCTTGGCAAGCTCCTCATTGGCCTTGACGAGCTTTTCCCTGGCATGGCCCAGCTGCGCTGCCATCGAGGAATCCTCGTTGAGCAGGCTGTTGAGCTCAAGCGTGGTTTTCTTGAACTCCTGCTTCTTGTCCTTGAGCTTCTCTATCTCTGCCTTGTGCTCCTTTGCGACCTCAACTACCTTGCCTATCTTCTCATCGACGCTCCTGATGAAAAGCTCGACCTTGTCCTTCTCCCTGAGCAGGTTTTGCTGCTCTTCCCTGAGCTCCTGGATCTCCCTCTGCTTATCCTCTGCCTGCTTGTCGAGGTTGTCCATGTCATTCTCCATCACACCGGAATCGTCGATGCTGTGCTTCTTCCTGAACTGCTTTATCTTGGCCTCGATCTGCTGCTTTTCCTTCTCAGCGCCAGACTTTTCCCTCTCAAACTTCAGCTTGGTCGAGTTGAGATCATCTATCTTCTCATCGATCTCAGCCAGGGTGCCCTGAAGCTGGTCTTTTCTCTGCTGTACCCTGGTAACCTCGTTACCATCAGAGCTTATCCTTGTCCTGTTGGTCGCAATGTCTATCTTGAGCTGCTCGATGTCCTTCATTATCCGGACCTGGTCCTTCTCGCCTTTCTCCTCGATCTCCCTGGAAATTGCAGCGATCTCCTGCTTCTTCTTTTCGATATCTTTTTTCAGCCCGTCGATCTTTTTCTGGGATGAGCTTGTCTCGTCCTCGTATTTTTTTACCTGGTCGAGCAGCTTCTTTTGCTTTGCCTCGCGGTTGTTTATCTGTATGCTCGTGTAGGTTGCCTTTGTCCTCTTGATCTGGTCGTTGAGCCCCTTATACTTGAGCGCCTGGTCACGGTCCTTCCTGAGCTCTTTTAGGTAGGTCTTCCTCTCTGTGAGGATTATCTCTGCCTCGTTGAGCTTGTCCTCTACCTTGTTCAGCTCATTCAGTGCCTTGTTTTTCTTCTCCTCGTAGACAGATATTCCCGCGATATCCTCGATTATCTGCCTCCTTTCGACAGAAGACATCTCAATCAGCCTGACGATGTCTCCCTGGAGGATTATGTTGTACCCGTCCGGGTCAATGTTCGCGATCGCAAGAAGGTCCAGGATCTGCTGCCTTGTGCGCTTCTCATCATTTATCTTGTACACGCTCTGGCCTGTCTTCTTGATTATGCGCGTTATCTTGATGACAGGCTCATCGCTTGGAAAGGTCTTTTTGGAATTGTCAAAGAAGATGCTTACCTCGCCCTGCTTTGCCGGCTCCTTCTTCTTGCCGCCGTTGTAGATGAGGTTGGCTGCCTTATCGGCCCTGAGGCCTTTTGCAGATCCCTTGCCAAGTACAAAACACAGAGCATCAAGGATATTGCTCTTGCCTGAGCCGTTCGGCCCTAGGACACAGTTGAAGTCATTGCCAAACTCAAGCTCAACCTTGTTCCCAAAGGACTTGAAGCCCTTCATCAGTATCTTATTGATCTTGGTCATTTCCTGTCGTCTCCAAAAAGACCTTAATATTTAAAGGTTTCTAAATGGCTCATGATGGCCGGTTTTTGGGAAAAGACTGTCCCTGCCGCCAGGGATATCTGGCTTAAAATACCTATGAACTGCACAAAAAAAAATACTTTTTTATAGGACCATATGCCTCACGCCATGATGAGACCGAAACCCGGCTGTTCTGGCATATGCCGGCCATACAACAGCAAATACCCAACAGCGATAATGAGGAAGGACAGATGATAACTGCAGGAATCCTTCTGGCAATAATGTCGCTTGTCTGCTGGGGCATCAGCGATGTCACGATAAAGACGCTTACAGAAAGGTTTGATCCCATATCAACCGCCTTTTACAAGGGGGTGCCCCATATAATATTCATGACTATCTTTTTTGTGCTGGCCGGATTCTCTTTGCCTGCCGGAAAGGTATGGGGCATCCTTCTTTTGTATGGCATAATAGGGTTTGCTGCATATTATATGTTCATCAAGTCGATATCCAAAGGCCTGGTCTCGCTGAATGTCGCTATAGCACACGCCTATATCATAATAACAGCATCCCTTTCGGCTGTTTTCTTCCATGAAAGGCTCGTATTCTGGCAGTATGCAGCAATAGGCCTTATAATCTCCGGAGTTTTCCTCATAACGTTCGACATCGACCAGATAAGGAAGATGAGATTCAGATATATCAAGGCAGGAGCTGCCTATGCCCTGGGAACAGCGCTGCTCTGGGGAGTGGTCTTTTTCATCATGAAGCAGATAATAACAGACATCGGCCCTTCTGCAGCTGCATTTTACCAGGATTTTCTCCTGACTGTCTTTATCGCGGCTTATTATTTCATGAGCCTGATGAAAAGAGATAATATTGATGATATCAAAAAGACCCTCTTCAGGAGAAACACGATGGTGCTGATCATCGGATCAGGGCTTGCATCGTTCCTTGCGACAGTAACCATGGTGTATAGTGTTTCAACTGAGATGTTGTCTGTATCAATGGGCATAATAAGTGCAGCACCTTTTGTGACATTTCTCCTGGCTATCACCTTCCTTAAGGAAAAAGTTAATAAAACCCAGGTTTTTGCCATACTGACCATAACAACAGGGATAGTGCTGCTGTCTTACATCGGCTGATAATATGAAATACAAACTTGTATGCTTTGACATGGACGGAACCCTTATCGATGACACAGAATATATATGGTATACCCTGCATAAGCATTTCGGAGTCGACTCGGGGCTTGTTAAAAGATGGCACAGGATGTTCCTTGAAGGAAAGATAACATATCACCAGTGGTTCAGCGAGGACATAGTGTGGTGGAACCAGGCAGGGGCAAGAAAAAAAGACTTTTTGGAGGCGCTAAGGCCGCTCAGGCTGATGAAGGGAGCGGCTGAGACAATAGCCGAGCTGAAAAAAAGAGGGCTGAAGCTGGCAGTCGTGTCCGGCTCTCTTAACTTTGTCGTTGATTTCTTCTTCCCCAAGCGCCCTTTTGATTATGTCTTTGTGAACGACATATATTTTGACAGGAAAGGAAAGATATCCGGCTTTACAGTGACGCCATACGACTTTGCGCACAAGGTAACTGCTGTCGAGAAGATAGCTGAAAAAGAGGGCATCTCGATGTCAGAATGCGTCTTTGTCGGCGATAATGACAATGACGTCGATGCAGCAAAGGCCTGCGGCCTCGGGATAGGGTTCAACTCAAAGTCCAGGGAGCTTGACAAAGCAGCTGATATTGTCATCAAAAACAAGGACCTGAGCGAGATCCTGGGACATATTGACTAGAATTATATTATAGGTAAATGTTCTCCTCATAGCTGGCTTTGATATCTTTCAGGAAATAAGCTGTCTTGAACTTCAGCTTATTGTCCAGGAAAATGTTCTCTATCCTGCATGGGCCGAACCCATCCATAAGGGAAAGGCTCCAGTCCCTGGGGATCCTGCTGACGATGTTTTTTGTTATGTGCAATGATGTCAGGTTGAACATCTCTCTCCATGAGGGCTGGGTCATGTCAGGGCTGGGGACCCACTGGTTCTTGTCATCGCCTGCACTGCTCCAGTCAGGGTCGATGATCGCAACCTCGGCCTTTATTTTCTTTAACAGCTTCACATCAAGAACATCCCCGTGGATAAACTCGATATTGTCCATGCCGTAAGACTGGGCATTCTTCCTGGCACTTTCTATCCTTTTCTCATCGATATCAACACCATAGACCTTGTCAATCTCCTTTGCCAGCTGGATGGATAACATGCCAACTGCACAGCAAAGGTCAACAGCAGAACTAAAACCCGATAATCTTTTCGCGATATGCCTGCCTGCAACCTCGGGGACACTCATATAATAAGCATCCCTGTCAGCAAAGATTTTTCTTGAGAATTTGTTTTTCATAATCAGGCAGGAGGGGGGGTTTATTTAAATATGTTATCTGTGAGATTAGGGCAGCCTTAATACTTAATCCCTAATTTTTCAAGGTTTCTTTCAAAACCAGATTGCCCGGAAAACAGAAAAGTTCTCATACCCATCTCCTCTGCCGTCAATACTGCTTCTTGGGAATCATCAGTAAATAAACACTCCTCTGGTTTAACATCTAATTTTTCAAGAACCATGGCATAGATTCTTGGATCCGGTTTCAACAATCCAGAATAACCAGAACTGACTATAAGATCAAAAAGCGAATCAAGGCCGTATTTTTCTCTTTTGTAGTCAAGCCACTCCTTGCTGATAGTTGTCAGGGCCGCCATCTTATAATGCTGTTTTAGGTTTCTCAGCAAACCAGGCATATCCTCAATAGGTTCCTGATAGTCTCTCCAAAGCATTTTGGCCCGGGCGATATCAACCTTTTTTGCACCAGCAGTTTTCAAGAATCCCTCCCAGAACTCATCTTCAGTAATCTTTCCTGTACAAAATCCCGGCCAATAAGCATCCCACCCTCTTTCCATATCATCATAGGTTATATCAAAATAATCTGAATATGCCTGGAACTTTTCAGGACAGTCATAATGCCAGTCATTGGTTAAAACAACATTTCCAAGATCAAAGATTAGTGTGGTAATTGTCATACAACAATAATAATCGAGCATCCTACTTAAATATTTCTAAAAGTCATCAAGCCATTACATGATACTGCGGTTATCCGGACTCCTGGCGTGCAAACATGTGTTAGAGTGGTATTGAAGAAGTTTCGGGTATTAAAAGGAAATGTGTCATCACCCAACAGAAAAATTTAAAAATAATCCGATGATGCCAGGGTTATGGCAGATATTATTGACACATTAGAACGAAACGTGTCAGAGAATTTTACAGTATCGATGTGCGGCGCAGTCGCCTCAGGCAAATCATCATATCTAACAGCGCTGCATGAAGGCCTAAGATATACCAACGCAGGCATACCCATCAAACGGGGACGATTCAAAGGCAAAGTAAATATGAGAAATCATCGTCTGCTGTCTGAGCGGAAAAGGAGAGGGATATTGAGGTTGTCTGCAACAGATGAAGCGGATGAGCTGTCCTTATATTGTATCAAGCAGGGCGATATCATAAGATTCAGCATCAAAGCGCCTGGTAGTCACAGGAACGCTGAGAAGCTGGATTGTGATGAAGAAGCGATATTCTATACATTTGACCTGGCATTCGGCAGATTTATTATGGATAAATTATCAGAAAAGCATGCTGTATTTCCATTATTCGACGAATACATCAATATTGATCCTTCGTGTTCAGATAGGGAATCCATCAGGGAGTACTTCCGGAGCTCCTTCAACGGCCCATGGGTAGCATATGACATGATAGAGAAATTCGGAAGAGCTGATCTGAGTGACCTGGTTGTGGAAGATATGCTGGCATTTGGCCTGCCGAACAGAATAAGAGAGGCCAAAGGATGGTCGCGGGCTTTATGGTTGACAGCATATGACACAAAGCCTGAATATATCCCATATGAAGGTGAACTCCTGTCAGAAATAACTGAGAGCCTGGTTGATTCCCATTCATATGTAAGATCACAGGTCTCGCAGGGCAAGAAGGTCTTTGGCTTTGGAACCCGCCTGGCACAGGTATATGGAACCTTTCCACGGGAACACATGAAAATTATTGAAACATGGCAGATGTATGTAAACAGACTGATCCATTTATACAATAGATACTTATCCCTTCATGATATCACAGATCATGTGCAGCAGAAAATCGAAATTGTCGGCCAGGATGGCCTGGAAATCCCATTATACCTGATAGATTCGGCCATAAAAAATAAGAAACCAGTAATTGAGGCTACGCATTCGGCTCTGTCCAGGGTGCTTGAAGATAAGGGAATCAATACAGAGTCCTTCAAACTGATAACCTTCTCGAAAGCCAAGTCAGATATGACTGTCCATTATGAAGCAACAGGATTGTGACGGGTATTCCCACTTATTTTATTTTAAGCTAGAGTTGACCGACTTCTAAATTTTTGTTCCTTAGATTTATCGGATTTAACATCAGTACTCTGAAGAGCAGAAGCCAGAAAAGGGAAGAGAAGATGCCATTGATGGGCTGAAAGAACATAAAGTATATGTTCTTCAATTGGGTTAACGGTTTTTGTCTCCAGCCAAATACCTGGCAGTATTCACATTTCTCAAAGTCATGAGCTTATACAGCCTGTGGCTGATTATCTTGTTCAGATGGCTTTTGTTGTAATCTTTTCTTTTGACATTCCAGAAGACTGCGCCTTTGACATATCTGATATCAAGAAATTCTTTTCTTATCGGAAGCTCATCGATCGTTTTCTTAGAGTCGATCTCTTTGAACAGATATGCCACATCGGATTTTTGTTCAGGGTTGTTCTGCCATTCTTCTGGGATTGCAGCTGCAATAGTTTTCATTTCCTTTTCGGTTTTAACCAGCGTCTGGATATCAAATCCAAATTCTTTTTTAAGGTTTTTTAGAATTTCTTCTTTTATCTCGTTATGTTTCTTATCTGATTCAAAGATGATATTTCCGGAATTGATGTAGGTCGAGACATTGGTAAAGCCTAAAGCTTCAAAAAAAGCCTTAAGTCTTTTCATCTCAACCTTTTTGTTCCCTCCGACATTTATCCCTCTCAAGAGTGCAATGTATTTCATATTTAGTATCATTTCTTTAAAACCTATAAATAATTTGTTTTTGTGCAATTAGAGAAAATATCAATATAAAATCTAAAACCCGCCATACATGCTGGGGTCGCACATCCCTGAGGCGCAGCCGCCCATCGGAGGCTGCTGGGGCATCTCTGGCGGAGGCTCCGGAGTGGAGACTGAATCCACGACCTGCACCTTCCTGAATATCTGGGAAGCCTCATCGCTCTTGCATTTCGGGCACCTGGGCCTGAGAGTCTCTTTCTCTGATATCGAGGCTGAAACCTCGAACTCATGCGAGCATTTTTTGCACCTGTAATCATATATCGGCATAATCACCACCTCTGGACTTTATTTGGAGATTTTTTTATGTTTTATATTTTTTATGATATTGTTAAGTTACTTAATGTTGGATTTTTCTCTTGATTGTGTTAGAGAAATTTTTCCATCCACTGGCAGCTGGTTCGCCTTAAACACGGCCTTGTAATGTAGATTTCTTGAAGGTGCGATTGAAATTTTTCCATCCACTGGCAGCAAGCCCGCTTCAACACGGCACTGCAGGTGCCTGCGGGCCCAGCGCCAATGAAATACAATTATTCCGCCGAACAGGCGGAATAATTATGGTCTGAGAAAACTGACAAGGTCA
>CAZPXC010000047.1:0-12066 GCA_964590935.1 uncultured Methanosarcinales archaeon | reverse complement strand
CTCAAGAATCGGAGATTCTTGGCATGTTGAAAATGATAAATCATTTTCATACACATTGTCAGCTACGCCCGGCCGTGGATGGATTTTTTCTTCAAGTGCAACAAGCCAGCCCGAAGGGCTGCTCTAGTAGAAATCTGTCAATCGAAAACTGACTGCGTCAGTTTTCTCAGACCATAATTATTCCACCTCTTTATAGGCGGAATAATTATATTTCATTGGCGCTGGTTCGGCAGGCGCCCTCAGCGCCGTGTTTAAGCCGAATTGCAGCCAGTGAATGAAAAGATTTCTCTTGCACCTTAAAAAAAACACATAGTACATAACACCAGACAGATACATAATTGACTTAAAATGTTCTTAAAAACAATTACAAACCAAGAAATTCAGTACTTCTTGAACTGAGCTGCAGTGTCTATAAGGTCAACATGGCCGAGGAACATTGTCCTGCAGCAGTATCTGTCCATCCCAAGGCTGTCAAGCACCTTTTTCCTGTCTTCGCCGCTGTCCACTCTCTCTTTGAACTCCTCCCATAGGTGCGCTATGGGTTTTCCGCAGCTCCAGCATCTGACAGGGACAATCATTTTAACTCTGGGATTTGGGTTTTATTTATAAAATTATCGTAAAAAACGGACCTGAAGGGATTCGAACCCTCGATCTACGGCTATCCCCATCTGCGATGTAGAAGGCCGTCGCATTATCTGCCCCCTGGAAACCAAGTCCAGGCTATGCTACAGGTCCAGCTTTATATGCTCACAGTGCGTGCAAAGGCTCTGTTTTTGGCCCATTGCCACAGTGTTTTAAGAGAATCCGGTTTGTTTTTAAAGATTTCGGCTTCATCCTAAAACTCACTATCGTTCGGGTTAGCATCGGCTCCGGCCTTGCATACTCACCTTAAAAAGCTGATATCCCCGAAGGGGGCAACCCCCTATCAGCTTTGAATAACATATTTGAAAGGCCTGCGCGTATTGATGCTAACCTGCTTTTAGGATGAAGCCAACTATTTCGAAACATTTTTAATAACAGCAGCACTTCCCTGACATGGGGGTCTTTGATGTTAATCGGCGTTATAGGCAAGCCAAATACCGGAAAGTCCACATTCTTCAGGGCAGCGACGCTTGCAGATGCAGAGATAGCAAATTACCCGTTTGTCACTATCAAGCCTAACCAGGGAATAGGGTATGTGAGAGTAAAATGCGTGGATTCTGAATTCAGTGTACAGTGCAACCCGAGAGAGGGCTACTGCATCAAAGGCGAGAGGTTCGTCCCGGTAAGGATGATAGATGTTGCGGGCCTCGTGCCCGGTGCCCATGAGGGCAAGGGCATGGGCAACCAGTTCCTGGACGACTTAAGGCAGGCTGATGTGCTCATCCACGTGATAGACTGCTCAGGCAGCACAAACGAGAAGGGCGAGCCTGTCTCTGCAGGAAGCTATGACCCTGCAAACGACATCAGGTTCCTGGAAAATGAGCTCGACCTATGGTACCTCGGCATATTCAGGAAGGTATGGGACAAGTTCGCACGCCAGGTCAAGCAGGAGCACCAGGAGGTCGGCAGGGCTATCGCAAAGCAGTTTTCAGGGCTGAAGGTCACAGAGAAGCTCGTTGACAGCCTGATTAAGAGCCTTGGCCTTGCAGAGCTGGGCATAACAGAATGGAGCGATGAGCAGCTAAAGGCTCTTGTCAGGGAGCTTAGGATGGCCACAAAGCCGATAATCATAGCTGCAAATAAGGTTGATATAGATGGCGCTGCAGACAAATGTAGGCGCCTCCAGGAAGAGTTCAAGGACTATATCATCGTGGGGTGCAGTGCTGAGTCCGAGCTTGCATTAAAGGAGGCTGCAAAGCACAAGCTGATATCATATCTGCCAGGGGACAGCAAGATTGATATTATAGATGCAGAGAAGACCAACGATAGGCAGAAAAAAGGGCTTGAATTCATCAGCCAGCTGCTCGCCAGGCAGGGAAGCACAGGGGTTCAGCAGGTATTGGATGATGCAGTGTTTAAGCTGCTCGGCTACATAGCGATATTCCCGGGCGGTGTCGGAAAGCTCCAGGATGCGGACGGCAACTACCTTCCAGACTGTTTCCTCATGCCTCCGGGCACCACAGCGCTTGATTTCGCCTACAGGATCCATTCAGATTTCGGCGACAATTTCATAAAGGCTATAGATGTCAGGAAAAGGATACCTGTCGGAAAGGATCACATGCTCAAGCACAGGGACATCATAGAGATATGCAGCAGGAAATGAAATCAGGGCTCGTTGCTCTCCTTTTCCCTCATGAAGCTCTCGGCAAGGTCAATAACATACTTTCCCTCTTCGAGCTTATACACAAGTGGCTGTTTCTTGTTAAATAGGTTAACAAGGTCAAGCTCGAACTTGCCCGGCTTTTTTATCTTGATAGATTCAAGGTCAAGGACGATGGGCGTGTCCTCTTTTTTCTCTATGCCTATTATATCATAGACATCGCTTTCTATCTGGTTCTTGTCCTGCTCAGAGAGGTTCTCTATTATCTCCTCAGCATCATGGTTGTCCTTTTTCCTAATGAAAAGAAACAGCTTTGCACCGCAGCCGCAGCCGTTGAGGATCTCAACTGCACCATCATCATATACCTTCCCGCACCTTACGCATCTGTGTGGCATAGGACATCAAGAAAGAACTCTACTATATAAACTTTTTCAGATTATCTGCTTTAGCTTTTGCTCTTCTTTCTCGGCTCAGAGGTGTTGGTCAGGAGCTGGATCTTGTCAGGGTCCTGCTTTATCTCCTTGACAATGCTTGCAGGCCCGATTATGGTCAGGCCCTGCCTGTCTCCCAGCAGGAAATTGACCAGCTTCTTCTTCATCTTGAAAAAAAGGTCAGCGTCCTTCTTGTCAGGGTATATCACGCCCAGCTCTATACCCTTGAAATCATCATCTATAAGCTCCATGGTCTTCTGGATGAGCTCTGTCTCCTCCTGCTTGGTCAGCCTGCCCTCAAGCATCAGTATCTTGTTCTCCTTCACTATGCCAAGAAGTTTTTTCACCCTCTTTGCCGAGGGAAGCTGTGCAATCTCATAGTATGGTATAAACTGAAGTGTTATCATTTTGCCACCTTGAACAGTGCATCATAAAAATCATCGAGGTTGTTCCCGTATTTCGCGCTTATTCCCACGACCTCATACTGCGGGAAGGCAGACTGGAGCTTCCTTATATCCGCCTTCTTGAGGTCGATCTTGTTCGCCACGAGCAGCACAGGGATATTCCTTGCCTGCAGGTTGCCAACAATAGTGATGTTTACCTGCGAATACGGGTCGATAGTCGCATCTAGTACGACGATGACAAGGTCCATGTCGTCCAGCCATTTGATCGCGTCGATGATGCCCTTTGTGGCCTCTTTGGCCCTCTTTTTTGCATCCTTCTCCTTAAGCCCTGACTTGATAAAATCCTCATAATCGATCCTTGTCGCTATACCCGGAGTATCGACAAGGTTGAAAGAAAGCTCCCTGCCCTTTGATTTAATGTTGACCTGCTCCTTTATCTGTATCTCCCTTGTCTCATGAGGCACGCTTGATACCTTGCCCATCTCTTCACCCAGCCAGTCCTTGCATATCCTGTTCGCAAGAGTGGTCTTTCCGCCGTTGGGCGGTCCGTATAGCCCGAGCTTGAGGTGTTTTTTCTTCTTGAACAGATCATTAAGAAATTTGTTGATCAGTCTCTGAACCAGTTTTATCATTTTGTGGTGATGTTAAGAAAAGCAGTAGTATAAATAGTTTTCGGAATTTCATATAGTATAGGATAAATCAAATATAATAAAATGTAAAGAAAAAACTATTTGCGCTTTTTGAGATAGAAGATAGCACCTGCAATCAGGGCAAGGATTATGATTCCTGCAACCCATGATGCTGTGCCGCCGCCAATTATAGCGCCGGTGATCGCACCAAGGCCGCTCTTGTTTGCTTCCTGCTGCTGCTTTTCCTCTTCCATCTGGTTAAGCATGATCTCTGCCGGGGTATCACATTCCCTGCTCTCTTCAGGCCTGCTCTCATTTGTCCCGCATTTGTTGGAATCGACACAGACCCTTTTCTGGACCGCGCCGACACAGTCTAGCCAGTCTGAGCATACCCAGTCAGGTGTGCAGGTTGCTGGTCCTGTGTCCTCTGTGGTTTCTTCTTCCGGCTCTTCTGTTGTATTCTGTGATGAGATGATCACCGGAGCGCCGGATATGCCGCTGCTGTGATGGCTACTACCACCACCGCTGCTGCTGCTCTCGGAAGGGCATGAGCCGCAATCCTTTTTACAGCTTGTGCATGATTCGCCTGATGTACAGACGCCGTCACCGCAAAAGTCTCCTTTAACTGAAAGGTCAAGGGAAGTTATATAACCGCCCTGGAACTTATGCTCGGCTGCCTTTACACCCTCAACATAGAACTCGACGGTATCCCCTTCCCTGTCTCTATCCGGGTCCTGGACAATGAGCTTGTCAGGCGGATATCCATACTGCCCGTCACTGACAGTGGTCGCTGCAACATCTACTCCATCTATCTTGGCAACCACCAAAAATCCGTCCGGGGCAGCCTTGCCGTTGACTGTAACTGCACCGAAAAACTGATGGGGCCAGGCTGGCTGTGCATAGCACAGGCTGGCTAAAGCTATCATTACAAATATCCCTATCATCAATATCTTCTTCATTTTGTTCACCTAATTTAAAAAAATAAAAAATTAAATCATATCGTAGCACGCTGTTGGCGGCACATAGTTGCCATCCGCAGTGGCATACACCCAGTATCCTGCGCCTGGATCCATCCTCGTATATCTGTTGAACGGTATCCATGTGTTAGGATTGTACGGCTCCCAGTAGCTCCAGAGCGATGCAAACTCATAATCCCAGATGTTGTCGCCCAGGGACATGAACACGCACTGTGCCTCCTTGCCGTTACCTGCAGGACCAAAGTATCCTGGCTGGCCTTCTGCGCCAAAGTAGCCTACAAGGTTCCAGTCGTCTCCGACAATGGGCTTGGTCGGTGGCACGTGCGCACCTGGCTTCATCAGGCTTCCGCCTATTGTCAGGTTGCATGGCTCATCTGCAAGCACCCAGTAGCCGTCGCCTGGCACCATCGTGTGCAGGTCATCGTTTGCGTCGTTTCCGTCGGGGCTGTAGACATACCAGTCCTTGGACTGGGCATCATAGGTCCATACTGAGATCACTTCATCCTTGCACTGGTCAAAGACCGCACCGATGGAATCGTCCAGCAGCTGCACTGGCACTGAGATCAGGTTCCACTTCCTGTTCAGGGTGATGTTGAAGCTGGTCTCTTCGACCTTGAACTTCTCGTCATCCACGCTGCCCTTGTTGCCCAGCGCATCAACGCAGTAGTATGCCAGGTTGTGCTCTGAGGTGTCCAGGAAATAGAACGAATCTATCTCCGTGTCAAGGCAGCAGAACCCATCGTCGCCTGTGTAGTTCATGGTACCGCCGTAGCTTTCGCAGTAGCCTTCAGTTGCATCCTCTGCATCAAGCTCTATCTTGAAGCAGGTCTTCGCATGGTCGACCGGATGCGGCTCTGGATCGACGCACTTGAGGCTGATAGGTGTCGATATCGTCACCTTCCAGCAGTCTATGTTGTCTTCCTCGCCGTTCCAGCACCTGTCTGCAATGTCATAGAAGTTGGCATCCGCGCCGTCCCATTTTGACTTGGGGTCGCCGACAGTCTTTACCGGCTCAGGCGGGGTGTCATCTACGAACACGCACTGCTTGTGCAGCGAGTTCTTCCCGACATTGTCAGTGCTGCTTATCTCGATCAGGTGGCATGACTCATCTGGTATGGAAAACTCTCCCTCCTCCGGGTCGTCGAATGACTTCCACTTGCCGCTGCCCTCTGCTTCATCGCATGAGAGCGATTTGTTGCAGTATTCATCCGCTACCTGTGTCACCCTGTACTCTGTATGGGCAACACCGCTCGGATGCGGCTCTGGATCTGTCACCGACACATATATCGGAGTGAGCGGGCTTATCCATTCAACGCCTTCCTCGCTGAAATAAGGCTCGCCGTAGGTCTTGGTGATCTGCGGTGGGGTCTTGTCGACAAAGACGCACTGCCAGTTGATGTCTTCCTCATTACCTAGGTTGTCTGTGCTCCTGTATTCGATGACATGGCATGATTCCTCAGGTATGCCGAACGGTTCAGTGTATGTCATCCACGGGCCCATATCAGGCCTGAGTGATGTCATCCAATCCTCGCAGTCCTGGCAGAAATTGTCTGCAAGAGGTCCGCTTACCCTGTACTCGGTCTTGTCGACGCCGACAGCGCAGGTCTCTCCGCCGTCTTCTGCAGACAGATCCACCTTGTGCACAGTGTCGATGTACTCATAACCTGTATCAGGATCGATATACGGGTCCGGATCATAGGTCTTGGTCGTCACTGGTGGTATCGAGTCAACCCTGAAGATCTCCTTGTCAGTGCTGGGTTCAGTATTGCCAAGGTGATCCTTGCAGTAGTACTCAAGGTCGTGCACCGAGTCCTCCTGGAACGTGAACGTGTACGGCTCGTCTCCGACATACACACAGCACCAGTCATCAACAGCGTCTCCTGTCATATTGCCGCCGAACTCGTCACAATAATCCTTTGTGAGCCATGGCTCGACATCGTATGATACGCGGTAGCACATCGTCTCCTGCTCGACCGGATGCGGATCCGGGTCGACGCAATCGAGGGTGATATCAGTCACATGGTCCCTGACCCAGTATTCATCCTCTGTGCTGCCGCCGTTTATCACTACCCTCTCAGTCGCTATGATACCGCCAAGCGCTCCTGACCTGAAGTGGACCAGGCAAGCGACTGCAGTCCCTTCATCAGCACTGTCCGGAAGCTTGATGGTCTCTTCAAAGCTGACAGTCTCAGAACCGCCAACATCCTCGCGCACCTCTGGATCAAAGGTCACTTCAAGACCCTTGTCGATGCAGTCTGATGCATCCGGAACAACATCTGTCGTTGCTGTCAGCTCACCGATTGCATTGATGATTGCCGTGGTGATATCGCCTGACGAAACATCTGTAAGATGGACTCCTCCTGTGGCTGCAGCTATTCTTGTAGCCTGTCCCGGAGACCCGTCTTCGGTGCAGTATCCGCTGTAATCACCACCATATTCGGTCGGATCGTCATCAAGGCCTTCAGTATAGCCTGTGGTAGTGCTTATCGCGATCACGATGATGCCGGCGTTCTTCAGCTCTTCGGTGACGCTTGCCTCTGTTATATCAGAGCCTTCGCCAGAGATGGCTGAGCAGACAGGATCATGGGCTGGAGCGTCTCCGAACCATACCACAATCTTTGTGGCGTCCGGGCTGTATCCGCCTGCATTTTCTGCAATCTTGTGCAGTGCATAAAGCGCGCCTTCAGGACCGTCACCGCCGCCTGAAGCAGACATGCCGTTAATTGCAGTAGTCACGAGCGCATCATTGTCAGTGATCGACTGGTCGTTCATGAACACGGATGTTGGGCTGCCAGGGAAGTCCCTGTATTCTCCTGCTCCGAACCTGGCATCGACCGAATCCAGTATGTCATTCATGTTTGACCTGACGCTGTATAACACTGAACTCATGCTGCCGGTCGTGTCTGCAAGCAGGTATATCTCAGGTGATGCGGTTGCAAGCTCGCCTGTTGTGACCTCCTTATCTACCACTGTTGACTCTCCAGGTGCTAGCGTAGCCTCCACAAGGTCAGGCGTAACAGAGCCGCTTCCTGCTGGTATGTCGCCAAAGTCAGCCATACCATCTCCATCAGAACCATCAGATACCACGATTGGTATGTTCGGGTCGCCAATGGTCTTTACCCCGTCAGGAGGAGTATTGTCGACAAAGACGCACTGCCATTTGAGCTGTTCCTGATTGCCGAGCTTGTCAACAGCATAGTACTCGATGACATGGCACGACTCCTCACCGATGTTGAACGGGTCTTGGTACTCCTGGAAATTCATCGCAGCTTCCTCGTTAATGTAAGCGTCGTAGTATTCAGGGTTGCATCCATCAAACCCATCATCTAGTAATTTCAAATCACCATCCTCCCATAGAGCACGCCTGTCGCAGATCTCATCATTGTCCGGGAACTGCAGGGTTCTCCAGTATACCTTGTCAACCCCTACCTTAGCATCGCTGGACGCAAGTGTTATCGGGGTCAGTGAATTGATCCACATCGTGCAGTACTGATGCGTCTTGCTCTCAACACAGTCATCATAGCTGCCAAACATTTCCCATGAGTCATCACACCATGATTCCCACTCTGCTTCGCAATCAGGGTCTATCTTCAGCGGATCGCCGTATGTCTTGTTCGTCTCTGGCGGTGTCGAGTCTACTAGGAAATCCTCTATGTCCTTATCATTCTCGTTTCCGAGGGCATCACTGCACTGTACTCTCAGCTGGTGGGTTGAATCCTCGGTGAAGATTATGTCTTTGCCTTCCTCGCCGAAGTCTCCGGATTCAATAGTACACCATGTCTTTCCCTCGTCCTCGCCAAAGTAATCATATCCTGCATTCGCGCAATCATCCATGGTCTTGTCTCCCCAGAGGAGCATGTAGCTGCATGTGACCTGGTCAACAGCGCATCCGGGATATGTGTTATCATCGGCAACAGCGATGTGCACGCCATTCATGCCCTCATCCTGGACATAGCACTTGTCATCTGCGCTTTTCGGCGGACAGGCTTCCTCATTTATGTAATCATTCCTGTAGCCGAGATGATTATCGCCGATCATGGTCTTTGTGATGACAGGCGGCTGTGAATCGACCTTGAAATATTCTGTGTCAAGGTCATTCTCATTGCCTAGAGCATCGACACAGTAGTACTGAAGCTCATGGTTTGAATCCTCATTGAAGACCACTTCTTTTGGTGAATCAACACAGCAGAAGCCGTCAGTCAGGCTATCATCGCAGTAGTCATCAGTGACATTACTGCCGTCGAGGCCGACCTTGTAGCATACCTTTGCATGGTCAACCGGGTGAGGCAGCTGGTCCTCGCATGTAAGCGTTATAGGTGTCGTGTGGTCCTGGACCCAGTAATCGCAGTCTTCACCTTCAGTGCAAGGCACATTCGGATCCCCAATATCTTTTGTTCCCATTGGAGGTGTATCATCGACAAACACGCACTGGTGTTTCATCGGCTCGATGTTGTTAAGGTCATCGATGCTGAAGTACTGGATCAGGTGGCATGATTCATCAGGGATGGTAAATGGTGTTCCCTTGTAGAGTTGCCACATGTCCTCAATCCCATCATCTGCTCCGCATGAGCCGTCGATCTCACTGCAGGTTATGTCGCAGGTCGTTATGTCGGGAGCACAATCAGCATGCTCTTCCCTGTCACAGCATCTCTGGACATTCTGCTGGACGCAGTCTTCCCAGGAAGTGTAACCACTGTAGTCAGCATCACAAACATCCTGGTAATAATCGATGGTTTTCTGCGTGTTGCTGCAGCTCTCATCATACGGATTGATGCAGATATCGTCGCAGGATTCCTCATCCTCGCAATATGAATCGTCGACAAGTGTCGTTATGTACCATGTCTTGTCGACGCCGATCGCACACACCGGCCCGCCGTCATTGGGATCCAATGATATCGGCGTGTCAGATGTTATGTAGTGCGGGTAAGGCCCGCCTGTGTTTATATCAGAAGGAAAATGAGGGTTTTCGTAGGTCTTGGTTGTCTCTGGCGGTGTACTGTCGACCTTGTCGTGCTCGCTCAGGCTAACAGTGTTGCCTGCCTTGTCCACACACTCAACCTCAATGTAGTGGTTTGAATCCTGGTCAAACTGACGATCAAAATCGACCACGCCGTCGCCTGCTTCCTCATTTACATAATCGCCCCATGCCTCGTCGTCAAACTTCACGCGGTATGTGCAGTAATCGATTCCAAGGTCGCATTCATCAGCATTATCCACTGCATGGAAATTGAGATTTGTGGTCTGGTTTATCCAGTAATCGCAGTCTTCACCTTCAGTGCAAGGCACATTCGGCTCCCCGACAGTCTTTGTCAGGACCGGATCTGTGCAGTCAACATTCAGGCTGAGCGGATGGGGTTGCTCTTGTCCATCCTCTGGTCCTCCTACGAGCCCTTCATTATCCAGGGTGTAGACCGTAAATGGGCTTGCGCACTGAGTTGGAACGTCTAGAACCGCATTAAAGGTGAAATCAAGATTTTCCCCTGATGCAATAGTTGCAGAGCCAGTGGGATTAATTGCCCTATATTGGCAGAAATACTGGTCGTCAACAATCGTATGCCACCCTACCGGCGCATCACCGCAATCCAAAGACTGAGTATTGACCGTAGTCTTTGAAATCTTGACATCATAAATTGCATATCCTCCTGTGTTTTCAACATTAATTGTAAATGTTTTTCCAAGATCATCACAATTTGCCTTATCCGGACTCAATGTAATTTCTGCTGTATGATCAGCATACACGCTCATCACGCTCAGAACAAGCATGACAGCAATCAAAGAAATCATGTTCTTTTTGGTTTTATCAAATTTCATTTGTTACCCCCCTCCACTGGTTCTAACAAAATTATTTTTTGTTTTGGCGTCTGCCAAATAGTCTCTTTTTTACAAAAAAAATATTGTCATGGCTAAAAAAGAAATTTCAGCCACACCCCCTTAAGCCAGATGGTGGGTGAAACTAATATTTAAATCTTTTCATATTGTTATACAAAGATGTTGAACTATTCTGATTTTCGACACCAACTTGTAATGAAAACAAAAGAAAGAAATAACCGGAATCTAGATTCCCAGCTTTTCATCGATCAATGTCTGGAACTTGTCGATAGGCTGCACGCCCACAAGCATCTGCCCGTCGACAAAGAACACAGGGGTTGACCTCACTCCCATCTCATAGCCTTCCTTGATGTCCGCCCTTATCCTATCGATGTACCTGGTGGTGTTCATGCAGTCCTGGAAAGTGACAACATCAAGGCCCTCTGCCCATGCATAGTTTTTCAGCGAGTTCTCATCCAGCTTGCTCTGGTTGGCAAACAGCCTGCTTATGTACTGCATCTGCATCTTCTGCTCATTCGCGCAAAGGACAGCGTTTGCGACGGTCACATCATCCATGGACATGGGAAACTGCTTCACGTTGATCGTGAGGCTGTCTCCATATATCTCCTTGAGCTTAAGCATTGTGTCCCATGCCTCTTTTGAATACTGGCATGGTATGTCAATGTACATATTTATTGTTGCGCTGCCGTTGACAGTGCTGAGGTTCCTTTCTGTGATATCGCCAGTTGCAGGTGTGCCCTGGCCTGTAAATACCTTTATCAGCACGATCAGGAGGATGACAAAGACTATGCCTGCAAGGATTATTGTCCTTGTGAACATCGAATCCTCATCTTTCTCCTTTTCAGCCTTCTTTACCGGCTTTTTCCTGCGCGGCTTTTTCTTTGTTCTCTTGACTTTCTTTTTCGGCTCAGCAGGCTCTTTCTCTGGTACATCCTCTATAATTATAGGCTCTTCTTTTGCAGGGGGCTTCTCTTCCGGCTCTTTCTTTGGTTCCTTCTTAGGCTCTTTTTCAGGCTCCTTCTCAGGCTTTTTTTCCGGCTTTTTTTCCTTTGCCTCGGGCTCAAGGATCTCCTTGACGATCTTCTTGCCCTCGTGCTCCTTCCTGGCAGCCTCCTCGAGCCCTCTCAGCTTCTGCTCGATTCGCTCCTTGCCTTTGTTGAACTCCTTCTCGTTTAGAATCCCTGCCTTGTAGGTCTTTGTGAGCTGTTCAAGCTCTTTGTCCAATCTTTCTTTTTGTGTAAGCGGAATTTTCCATCACCCAGAAACTATTCTTGAATGGTGAAAACATATTGCCTATAAATAATTTTCTATTGTAAAGTGGCTACTTGATATTTTGTTGGTGATTATTTTACTTTGATTGTGTTAAAGAAATCTTTTCATTCATCGGCGGCTGGTTCAGCTTAAACACAACACTTTTGACTTCTTGAAGGTGCAGGAGAAATCTTTTCATTCACTGGCTGCAATTCGGCTTAAACACGGCACTGAGAGCGCCTGCCGAACCAGCGCCAATGAAATATAATTATCCCGCCTGATAAAAACCGGCGGGATAATTAT
>CAZPXC010000046.1:9665-12242 GCA_964590935.1 uncultured Methanosarcinales archaeon | reverse complement strand
TTATAAATAATCTAAAGCATACCTATACCATTGCAATGGCTCAATACAGGCGCGCTATAAGGTCCATGATCGAGACGATAAGGTATTATGGTGTCAGGGATGAGATGGTTATTGCTGCGATGAAGAAAACCAAGAGACACCTGTTCGTTGCCCAGGAGTTCCAGGATATTGCCTATGATGACAATCCCCTGCCCATAGGCAATGGCCAGACCATATCACAGCCATATACTGTTGCCATGATGCTCGAGGCTCTTATGCTTGCTGATGGCCAGAACGTGCTTGAGATAGGTGCAGGCTCAGGATGGAACGCTGCGCTGATAAAGGGGATCGTCGGAAGCAAAGGCAGGGTGACAGCTGTCGAATACATAGAAGGGCTGGCTGACCTTGCAAAGGAAAATCTCAGGAGCAATTATATTGATGTCAAGGTGATATGTGGTGACGGCTCCCTTGGCTATGAGCCTTTCGCACCATATGACAGGATCATCGTAACATGCGCCTGTCCCATGATACCTCCTCCACTGATTAAGCAGCTTAAGGATGGCGGTATAATTGTGGCGCCTGTAGGAAGGCTCTTCCAGCAGATGATACGCGCAAAGAAAACAGGCGATGAGCTAAAGACAGAATCTCTTGGGAGTTTCAGGTTTGTCCCGCTTAAGGGCAGATATGGATTTTAAAAAAAAGGGAATATGAAGCGGATGGGAGGGGTGATTGCGAGGTGAGAATACAATCATGCCTCATATTCCCTTTTTGTGAGCATCAAGCGATTGCGCATAAAAGCATCGCGTGGTTCCAGCCCAGCGGCGTGTTCTCGTTGTATTTTCCTGTGCCGCCGAAATAAAGCTCCGGCAGGTCGCCTTTCCAGTTCATGGACTTGTATGTCTTTCTCATATAATGCCTGTACCTTTTCATGTCGCCAAGCCGCCTGTAAATGATAGCGAGCCAGGGAAAGCCCATCACCCATTCTGCCTCTTTTCCGTTGTTGTAGTACCAATCGCCGGCATATCGTATGACTCCATTCTGCCTGACAAGCTGCTGTTCGACATTATCCAATATCTGGTAACGCTGTTCATTATCCACTATATTATATGGGTATATAAGCGACAGCAATGCCAGGTCGGTCTTTTTTGTCTCAGATTCCCTCGGCAAAAGCTCTTTCAGCGCGTTTTCCCCTTTGTTTATGAGGCATTCAGGCACGTCCACAAGGCCTTTTACAGCCCGAAGGCCGGCGACGCACGCCCCTATGCTTGAGGCATGGATCTCCTCATCGTTTTCCCATACACCGTTGTCTGGGTCGTGCCAGTACTCGATGCTGTCAAGATAGTGGACAAGCTTCTGCAGTATCCTAAGGTCATCGTTGTCTCTTAAGGGCATTATACCCTTCTTATGCATCTCTCCGACCCTGAACAAAAATCCGCCGACAGCGTCGTTCTGCTTGTTTCCCCAGTCTTCATGGAACTCGTTGAACGTCAATGGGCAGAACCTGGCATGGATGTACTTGTACCTTGCATCAGGCTTTTCCCTTATTGCCCAGTCTATCTTATCCTCATGCTTGAGCAGGACATCAAAAAGTCCCAAAACAGCTCTCTTCGCTGACCTGATATCCCTCGCATTCTCAAGACCAAGGGCCATGTACACATTATCCCTTATCCAGGCCTTGTTGTAGCCTGTGGATACGTCAAGCCTAGCAGCTCCGAAAACGCCTGACTTGTACTGCATCCTCTTGAGCTTGTATAATGATATTGCCCTCATTAGTGATTTAAGCATCAGTAGCACCCCACAACCATTTGTTACTTTGTGGTTATAACACAACTTATATTTAAATGTTTTGTTTTTATTTACTCTGCAGTAATAAAATAATGCTAGAAGCCTTCTGTATGCAGAATTCGGGCATCTAAAATTGCAGAATTCGGGTGTTTCAGAGGTGTTTATTTATAAAGAATGTTGGCTGTCAATGTGGCTTTCCTTGAACCTGATACCTTTTTCAATGAACGAGACGAATATAGCAGCCTCTTCCTGGGTCATTGCAAAGAGCTCAGAGAACTCCTTTGCAGAGATCTCCTTTTTTCTTGTAAGGAAATGCGCTATCTCCTCTGCCTTGCGCTCCTCAGCCAGCCCGTATTTATCGATTATCTTCAGGAATTCCTCATTATGCTTTGCGATATCCATCATCATTCAGTGGGCATTATATAATCAGAGCTGCCCTCTTCAGCGTCAAAGAGCCCCAGCCTTACACCTGCATCTATCCATCCGTGCGCATATGTTACAGCAGCAAAGGCCGTAACCACGTCACCCCTTTTCCTATAATATAATGCATCCTTATAATACCTTGTCGCCATGTCAAGGAATTCATTTGCTTTCTTTTTCCAGGGAATGCTCTTCTCCTCAGCTATGCTTATCTTTTCCAGCGCGGTTTTTGTTGTCTGGAGGTATTTTTCTATCTTTTGGTCTGTTATGGTGTTCATTGTAGTGATGAATCTTGTTTTGTTAATAAATTTTATTGGATAGTGTTCTAAGCGCCGGGACTGGGATTCCATGAGAGCGTAGCTCGAATGGTGCCGCAAATCTCAGATTTGCGAG
>CAZPXC010000046.1:384-9565 GCA_964590935.1 uncultured Methanosarcinales archaeon | reverse complement strand
TTTGCGAGCATGTTCAAATACCAGGCCCAAGTTTTTTGACGCCGGGGCTGGGATTCCATGAGAGCGTAGCTCGAATGGTGCCGCAAATCTCAGATTTGCGAGCATGTTCAAATACCAGGCCCAAGTTTTTTGACGCCGGGGCTGGGATTTGAACCCAGATATCCAGAGGAAACCTGCTTTCGAGGCAGGCGCGGTACCGAATTGCGCCACCCCGGCAAAAAGTGCAACTATGAACTGAGGGCGAGGAAACAGAATGGTGCCGCAAATCTTTGATTTGCGAGCATGTTCAAATGCCAGGCCCAAGTTGTTTTTATACGCTGGGGCTGGGATTTGAACCCAGACATCCAAAAAGGAAACTGGCTCTCAAGGCCAGCGCGGTACCAGATTGCGCCACCCCAGCATATTGTCTATGAAAAACCCGGTACAGGCTGAAGGTTTATAAAAGTTTTCTTATTGTTAAGTTATTAAGTATTCCAATGGAGATTTTTGGATAGTGCAGAAGAAATTTTTCCATCCACTGGCTGCAAGCCCGCTTCAACACGGCACTGATGGTGCCTGCCGAACCAGCACCATGAAATATAATTATTCCCCCTGTTCGGCGGGATAATCATGGTCTGAGAAAACTGACGTAGTCAGTTTTCGAATGACAACTTTCCCTTAGAGCAGCCCTGTGGGCTGGCTTGTTGTACTGGAAGAAAAGGTGCAAATGCAGAATGCCGAATAGAAAAATCAACCAATCCGCTTCATTTAGAGCCGGGCGGAAGAAGTATGGGTATGCCATCCTTTATAGGATACTCAACCTTGCATCTTTTGCATACAAGACCTGTCTTACCGGAATTATACACAAGATCACCTTTGCAGACAGGGCAGGCAAGAATATCAAACAGTTCTTTTGATAATGGATCCATACCATTTGGGTGTATGAAGCGATTTAAATGTTTTATCAAAGCGATCAACCAATAACTTAATAAATAACCTTGTGCATTTTTTCCATGAAAAGAGGATGTAAATGGAGACACTGCTTGTACTATCCCATATTACGATCGTGCTCTTGATAGGGGTAGTGTTTGCAATACTGTCGAAAAGGCTCAAGCTGCCCTATCCCCTGCTCCTGCTTCTCTCTGGTATACTTATAGGCAAGATGAGGTATAAAGGCAACCCCCTTATTGACTTCCCGCCTGTCTTCATCACTGCAATAGGCCTGATGGCGCTTGTCACTGTCGTCTTTGATGCCTCGTCCAGGTTCAAATGGAAGGAATTTGACACACTGACAAGGCAGGCTTCCAAGATCGTCCTCGTCTTCTTTGTGTCAAACATGCTTTTCCTGACCATACTCACCACTATAGTCTTCGGGTTTGACAACGTGTTCCTGGTGTTGATATTCTCAGCCCTTATGTCCGGGACAAGCGCTGATGTCGTCATCTCCATGTTCATGGACAAGGGAAAGAAAGTGACCAACCTCCTCGAGGTCGAGTCCATCATCAACACGCCGCTTATCGTGCTCGTGCCGTTCATCATCCTGGGCCTCATGCAGAATATCGAGATGAATAACTTCATCTTCTCTGACTTAGGATACCAGCTCCTAAACGTTGTCCAGCAACTGATAACAGGTATCGGTACAGGCGTCATCATGGGTCTGATAATCTTCAGGATAATGAGGAAATATTATTCACAGAACCTTTCGCCGCTGGTCCTCATAACTACGACCCTGCTTACCTACATCCTTGCCGAGAACCTGAGCGGAAACGGTGTGGTGGCTGTCACTGTCCTCGGCCTGTTTTTCGGGAACTTCTATGTCAAGAAGAAGCAGGCGCTGTTCGACTTCTCCTCTACACTGGGAAATTCTCTCATGATACTGGTTTTCGTCCTTGTAGGCCTGAAGATTGAAGTCCCGTTCACTGATCTTTCGTTCATGCTCCGCTCGCTGGTATTGTTTGCTTTCTATGTCGCGATAAGGTCGATGTCAGTCTATGTATCTACCCTCAAGACAGACTACACACCAGGCGAGAAGATATTCATGACGCTGAATTTCCCGAAGGGCATTGCAGTGGCGGTAATCGCCTTCAGCCTCATAACATACAACTTCAGCATGGGTGTTCTCAAGAACACAAGCTTCATATCACTCCCCGGCGCCATACTGACCCTGAACCTCATACTTGTATTCATGGTCTATTCTATCACGCTCTCAACACTGGTCAACCATTTCTCAAAGTATTTCATCCATGTCGAGCTTGAGAAAAATGATTAAGCTTGGTCCTGCAGGCGTCGGAGGCGAGATCATGAGCGGCCTTAAGGCGATAAGAGACATGGGGTTGCAGGCTGTCGAGATCGAATTCACCCATGGTGTCAGGATGAGCAATGAAAAGGCAAAAAAGGCAGCTGCTCTGGGCAAGAGCCTGGGGCTGGAACTGAGCGTGCATGCACCGTATTACATAAACCTGGCATCAGAGGATCCTGACAAGGCCAAAGCTTCAAGGCAGAGGATCCTGGACAGCTGCGAAAGGGGGCATCACCTCGGCGCAGGGTATATCGTCTTCCATCCCGGGTTCTATATGGGCAGGGACAATTCGCTGGTCTACAGTATCATAAAAAAAGAGATAATGGCCCTGATGGCGCTTATCAAGAAGAAAAGATATCATGTCGTGCTTGCTCCGGAAACAACAGGGAAGAGCAGCCAGTTCGGCGACCTCGATGAGCTGCTCAGGCTCAGGAAAGAGACAGGCTGCGGACTGTGTGTGGATTTTGCCCATCTTTTTGCAAGGCACCAGGGAAAGGCTGACTTCGGAAAGATACTTGACAGGCTGAAGGGCATAAGGCACATACATTCTCATTTCTCAGGCATCGAATTCACGCAGAAAGGGGAGAAGAGGCACATCCCCATGAGCAAGAGATTTTTCAGGCCGCTTGCAAAGGAGATACTCAGGAGGGGCACGGATATAACGATAATCTCGGAATCACCTCTGACATGGAAGGATTCTTTGAAGATGAGGGAAGTTATTGATGAATTGTCCTCTGTTAAATCGAAATAAGCGATTATTTATATCCTATCCTGGTGAATTTCCTGCAGTTTAGGCAGAAATAGCTGATGGTCTTTCCAGTGGCCCTCACCCTGCAGTTGGCCCCCGGCCTTAGGTATGAATAGCAGTGGTTGCAGTACTGCCTCCTGTATCTTGAGGGCATCTTGAGCTTGTATTTCATCGCTATCTTCCTTGCAAGCTCCACATACCTGTCAGAGAGCATAGGGTCATTCTTAAACTGAGCACCCGCCTCCCTGAACAGTGTATTTATCCTGTCCATGGCAATATCTCTTTTTAGCCTGGATTTTGCCTTGTGCTGTCTTTTCATCATGGCAGGTTATGCATGTGTTATATTTAAAAGTAAAGTTTTTATATCAAATAAAATCCCTGCATCCTGATGTTCAAGAGGCTAAAATCCTTATTTTTAAAGAAGGAAGAGGATATAGAGGAAACAGTAACCATAGAGGGGCTTTCGCAGTGGATAGCAGGCAAAAAACGCAAGGGTTTTGAGAGCTCCCTTAGCAAAATCAGGCAGAAAAGGCAGGCTATAGTTGAAATCATTAAGAGCACAAAAAATGATATCAGTCTTCTTGAAGCGGCAGAGCTGAAGAACAAGAAGATACCAAAGAGGGAAATGCAGCTCATGCATGGAAACAGGGATTCCTATATCAAAAAGACGAGGGACTTTCTCAAAAACCTTGATACTGATCTTGATGATCTCGACGCTGCAGAGGATTTCCTAAAGAGGTTTTCGCAGCAGCTTGACCTCCTCAACAAGAGCAACAACAAGAGCTACTATGTGCTCCAGGAATTTTTTGCCAACGAGACAAGCAAGATAGCGAGGGGCATTAAATCCCTTGAAGAGAAGACAGCTGAGCTTCGTGAGATACTCTCAGGCTCTGGCATGGACAGGATCGGCAGGATAAATGAGATCATAGATAAGATAAACAGCAGGCTCAGCTACAAGGAAGAGCTGTCCAGGCAGCACGAATCACAGAAGAAAGCGCTTGAGCAGAAAAGATCGCAGATGCAGCGTATGAAGGGACAGATCGAGGAGCTGAAAAAGAGCAGGGAATACCTGGATTTTGAAAACCTTAAAAAGGAGAGGGAGGCCGTAATATCAGATATCCGCAAAGAAGAGGACACGCTTTCCAGGATGTTCTCTTCCTTAGAGACCGGCCTGAAGAAATATGAAAGGATGACGCTTGACATGAAGACGGTGAACTCCTACCTCAAGGGCCCGGCCTATGCATTGCTTGACGACAACGGTCTTCTAATCCTGAAAATACTTGAAAATCTGAAGAAGAACATAAAGGACGGCACAATCAGTATGAAAGACAGGAAAAAAGAGAAAACCTTCGAGATGATCGACAGGCTGTCCAGCGATTTCCTGGACGATTTCAGGACCAGGCTTCTCAAACTCAGGGATACAAAACGGACCAAGGACGAGAAGATGGCGAAAAATAAGGTGATGCACGACTACAACGAGTTTGACTACAACTTAAGCCACCTGAAGCAGAAGGTTGAGGCTGCAGAGGATGATTTAAAGCGGACAGAGAGGGCATTCGAAAAAACAGAGATAGCTTCCCTTGAAAAAGAGCTTAAAAGCCAGGTCAGGGAGGCCTTTGGCATCAGGCTTACTATCGCTTCCTAGCGCTCTTCTTTTTTTTGGGCCTGTTGCTTGTACTTTTTTTGCCTGTAACGGGTTTTTCATCCCCTTCTTCAACAAAGAAATCAACCACAGCCATGGCACCTTTTTTGATGATGCCTTCGCCTTTCCTCTTTTTAGAGGGTTTTGGAGTTCTTGCAGGCACATCTTTTCTCTTTTGGCTGCTCTTGTCCAGTTTCTTCTTGATCTTCTGAATCTCCTTCAAACCCTCGACAAGCAGCCTGATCTCCTTTCTAAGGTTTGCGAGCTGCTCCTTGCTTACAAATTCCTTTTTCAGGGAGTATATATCTGAAACATCCTTTTCAAGCTTGTTGAATGTATCCTTCAGCTCGCCTGCCCTCTCCATAAACTTTTCCTCGATACTGTCAAGGCGGTCGTTCATCTGCTCCAGGTCCTGCCTTAAGACAAGCTCTGACTTTAGCTCAATCATGCTCTGCTCCACGCTCTTTAGCTTCTCCTCTGAGGCATAGCTGAACCTGTCCTCCTCAAAATTGGACAGCTGGCGCTTGACATTGCTGATTTTGCCGCGCAGGCTGCCCAGCTTCTTTTCAAGGTCATGTCCTGTAACATAACTCTTGTCCAGATCATCAACATCAAGGCTCATGGCCTCAAGCTCCTTCATCCTGTCCGAGACCTTTGTTATTTTTTTGCTGGCCTCTTTGAATGACTGCATGATCTCCTTGTGCTCATGGTTCGTGACCCTTGCATCGATCTTCTTTTTTATCTCTGCAACAGAAGTATCAAGACGGTAGTTAAGCTCCTTTTCAATGGTCCGCAGCTTGGTATTTATAGCCTGGATCGAGAACTTATGGATATCCCTTATCTCGTCCATGTCTTTTTTCACATTCCTGAACGAATCCCTGATACGCGAGTCCCTGATCATAACCACCCTTGACTATCATGAGGTGACAACAAATATTTAAATGTTTCTGTTTTTGTTCATGTTATAATAGTTAAACATATTATCTATTAATGGGTAGTTACAAAATCAAAACATTTAAATAAGAGTGTTCTATCCACTGTGGAAACAGTTTAAAGGGGGTTTTAACAATGGCAGATGATTATCAGCAATATATCGATATCCATAAGAAGATGGATGAGGCGTTTGACTATAAGAAAAACTGGAAGTGGGTTGATAGGTTCAAGGAGGCGCGTTCTATAATCGACAGTTCTAATCTACCAATCCAGAAGCTTGCTCTTGCCTGGAACGATATGTACTCCAACCTATTTGAATATTTAAGGAGAAATAAAGCAAAAGGCATGGCTGACAGCGTTGCAAACAGGGAGAGGACAAAGACAATAGAGGATGTATTCCAGCTGGAGAATCTTGATCTTTTTGATAATCTTGCAGACCTCCGGAAAAACCACAAAGGAGAGAGACTGTATGGCATGGATGTCGGCGATGACTCCCTGACTTTGCATATGGGAAACGGCAACAAGACATATTATACTGATGACGAGAGTGGATCTGCTGCATCTCCTGTATATTTGCCTGTGGCCAGGGAACAGCCCAGGAAAATACCTGAAACAGAACCTATCAGAGAAATATCCGATCTCGTGACAGGAAATGGTAGTGGACATGCATATGCTGGACACGCAACTGTTGATGATGTTAAGCCCGCAGACGATTATGTTGGTGCAGGTGTCCAAGGGCCGTTGAAAAAAAGGCGCTGGTTTGGCGGACTAAGGGCGATGGCTGCTGGATTGGCTGGAGCTCTTCTCTTTAGCCTCTACCCTGTACCTGTAGGTAATACAAGTACAAATCAACAAACCAAGGAACCAAGATATACTGTACAACCGTTGAAAAATGAGACCCTGACTGAGAGGATAGAAAAGCATAAGGATATGCATAATAGCGTTTTTGAAGACCAGAGCCGTGAAATTGCGCTTAAAAAAGGATGGCTGCCAGAGGCTGAAGAACAGGCACAGGGCTATGATAATCAGGCAGGAAAAGAAAAGGCTGGCACTGCAAAAACGGCAAGTGACAATAGTAGGGCCATGGCAAAGAAAAAAGCTGCAAAGGGATTTTCATTCACGCAGAAAAGCGATATACAGCAAGACTGGGAGGCATACCTATCGTGCAAAAAGCCATATTCTGATCTTGGCGACAAGGCAAAGCAGTGGTTCGGTTCAGACATGGTAGGGAAATATGATAAAGACAGCGGCAAGTTTTTCTATTCCGCAACCCTGCATGATGGGTTCCCCGGAGCAAAGGATTACGAGGTATTCCTGCTTCACGACGGCAACGGCAGGAAGCTTGAAAAGCTCGTCCTGGGAAAGAAATACCAGATGTCGCTTACTGATGAGCAGCTAAAGGCATGGGAACAGGGATATCATTTCCCGTTCCAGGTCATTGTAAAAGAGAAAGGCTCCTACACGGTTGTCTCATCCTTTGACAGGAAATATGAGGATCCGTGCGGAAAGGCAAAGGAAGCTAAAGCAGCAGAGCAGCCTGCTGTCCCTAAGTCAGAGGCAAAGCCAGAAGCACAGCCTCCTGCTACTCCGCCGGGCCTTGCTATTGTCAGGAAACCCCACACTCCGCAGAATATGAGAATTGAAGATTCACTTTCAGACTTATTGAAGGGTTCGGTCGCAACCAAGGTAGGCGGAGAAAGTTATGATGCTGCATCTGTCCCTTATGAATTTAACGGGAAGCGGGGCACGCTGGGCACAATGCCCGATGCTCAAAGCGACCAGCTGATTGCCGGCATGAAATACAGGCTCAGCAATGAGAATCCGAGTTTAACCAATGGGCTGCCTGAGGTAAGGCATGTCCTTCTGACACAGAATGATGAGCCGGTCTATGCCCACAAGAACAATGGCACGACATGGAGGCAGGCTGTGGATATAATCATGGATTCAAAGAGGTATGTCAATGTAGTGCAGAACGCCCAGATCATAAAGGACTGGGTTGCCGGGAAGAAAGTAGGCCTGAAGAAGGCATGGAAACATGGCACATGGGACTGGCTCACCAAGAAGAACAAGGAATTAAAGCATTGGAAACTCGAGGACAGGACAAGAAGCTATGCCGACTATAATCTTGAAAGGCACAGGAATTTTCTTGTCAGGTCTGACTTAAGACGTAATTATCATGAGCCGGATATGAAGCCAGCAGGGTCATTTCGCAAATTCGTGAGAGAAGCGTATAATCATCTCCATGAAAAAATAAGTCGAGGCCTGGTGCACTGGAACCTTGTATGGGATGACCGTAACAGGGATGGTGTGATGCAGCTTCCGGGAGAACTCAGGGCTGCTGTCCTGACACCTGCGACACTGGGCGGGGAAGAAGTCAATGAGCCTGTCTCAAACCTTGGTTACTACGGCCTTTTGAGAGTTGGGCTCGCAGAAAAAGCCGAGCCGAACGGCGGCGGTAAACCTACAGCGCCTGCACCGACACCAGCACCTTCAGGTGTGCATGGCGGCGAGACAGCAGGGAATACAGGCGCAAAATAAGCACATGATCAATTATATCCTTAGGGGGTGTGATAATGGAAAAAAGATCTTATAGTATTGCAATTACAATGCTTTCACTGCTCCTGATATCAATCGGGATTGCCAGCGCAGCAGTGAATGTCAACTATCAGGTGCTGAGCGGCACCATAGCATCGAACGGCCAGTTCACTCCAGGAACGAATGCTGTCAACAATGCCGGGTTTCTTGGCTATGTGTGCGCCAATCCTCAGTGCAGCTCTGTTTCAGGAACATTATGGGGCGGCACAACGCAGAGCACCGGAAGCGACAATATGGTTACATTGCAATACCCCACATCGCTTGTATCCCCCTATGGCTATGTGATATGGGTTCACAAGGACGGCTATATACCATGGACATTCGAGGCCAACTGGTACGGGACAGGTACTGCGTCAGGCGTCTATACAAAATACCTGTCAAAGAAAGAGGGCTGCCATGCGCATATCGATGACTTTGTTGTTATCAACGATGCTCAGCCGAACATACCCCTACAGGTCTATGTCGATTCAAGCCTCGACGCGACCACATATTCAGCGCTGATGTGCAACACTGACAATTACGTTCCGGCGCAGCTGAAAGATGACATGTCTGCCAAGACAAGGGTCACGTTGAAGATATATGATTCAGATGATAATGTCGTGTTCTCAAAGACAAGCGATATCTCGCTTTACTGCAGCACAGCCAAGAGGGTTCAGTTCACCTGGACACCGACAAAGGCCGGCGATTACAGGGCAGTTGCAAGGACTGATGTGATTGATTCGAAATGCAGCTCCAGCATGCCTGAGCAGACATCAAAGGATTTTACTGTCATCGGCAACGAGCCAATGCAGAACTGCTACACACTGCTCAACAACCTGCAGATAAGCAACCCCTACCCAAAGGTGGGCGACGTCTTTGACATCAAGTATACAAAGATATCAAACCATGCTACAGGCTCTATCCTTACGCCTGTGACAACAGACATAAAACTGCAGGTGATAAGGGATTCGACTGGCCAGGTCATGGCATCTCAAAGCAAAACATT
>CAZPXC010000046.1:0-374 GCA_964590935.1 uncultured Methanosarcinales archaeon | reverse complement strand
CATATGATCCTGTATGGGTTTCCTATACCATTGACACATCAGGCTTTCCTGCAGGCGCATATACGATAAAAGTTTACGGCACGACCTCAGACCCTATGTGTAAGTGCCTCGAGATACTTGACGAGACAGAAGTCCTCGGTTTTTACCTTGATCATGCCAGGGAATGCACACCAGGAGAGGATGAGACAGTCGCCTGCGGAACAGATGTCGGCGCATGCAGCTTTGGCCACAAGACCAGGGTATGTGATTCAGACGGCAACTGGGGTAACTATGGTTCCTGCATCGGCGGCATTGGCCCTTCTGATGAGATTTGCGACGGGATAGACAATGACTGCGATTACCTTGTAGATGAAGGCGGAGTATGTGGAGTATGC
>CAZPXC010000045.1:0-12910 GCA_964590935.1 uncultured Methanosarcinales archaeon | reverse complement strand
AGATAATTTTATAAACCAAATTATTTATATAATATATAAGATGAAAAGAGGCGTATTTGAGAAAAGTTTTTTGATTTTTGTTTTAATAATAGGTTTGTTTTTTTTGACCAATGTTTGCTTTGTCGGCGCTGAAGATATTTATATTACTCAAACAGCAACAGGAAGCGATAGCGGCTCAGATTGCGTAAATGCTCATTCTGTTTTCTGGTTTAATACAGCTGGAAATTGGAATTCAGCAGTTAATACTGTTGATGGAAAAATCGGACCGGGAGACATCGTTCATTTGTGCGGGACTTTCACATTCAGTGCTGGACAAAGCGGATTAACTGTACATGGTGATGGAGCAAGCGGAAATGTTATAACAATTCTATTCGAGGATGATGCTAAATTACAGGCTCCATATTTTTCAACATTAGGTGCTATTGATATTGGAGCTTATGGTTATTTCAGGATTGACGGTGGTGCAAATGGTATAATAGAAAACACTGCTGATGGAAGTGCGGAGAGCGGGTTAGCATATGATGCTGCTAGTTCTGGTATTAGGATGAACGGGGCTGCAAATATTGAGATATGCAATCTGGTTATCAGGAATATTTTTATCAATACCGGTGGAGATAATCCCTCAGCTACTGATTCTACAGGATTAAATACTGCAGGTATTCTTATCGATGACAATGGGGGGACCTGGTCAGATATAAGAATCCATGATAATATTATCTCAAATTCAAGAGCAGGAATCTGGGCCAACTTTGAAGACATATCTGCATCCGGACTCCATATCTACAACAATTATCTTGATGATCATGCATGGATGATTATAGTCGGTGCTGGAGCAGCTGATTCAGTTGTGACAGATGTAGATATCCATGATAATGAGATGACCGACTGGAACAACTGGCAGTATCCAATATCTTCATATCATACTGATGGGTTGATTATCTTCAGTAATTCCGGGACAGGGACATCTTCATATTCCGGAAGATTTTATAACAACTATGTACATGGCAGTTTAGGGGCAGGATCTCCTTCGGGATATATAGGTACAGGATGCGGGGGAAAGAATTTTTTGATCTATGATAATTTTTTCAAGTGTGAGAACCCGGGCAGAGGAGGTTCCTGTATGGTTGTCTACGATGCAGGCCCGACAGGCTGCAGTGCTGGTCAGCCTGAGGATACTACTTTTTATAACAATTTATGTGTTGGTGATAGTACAACAGCAAGCAGCTGGGAAGGGTTAGCAATTCGGGCAGCAAGAACCGGGCTTTATATGACTGTAAAAAATAATATTTTCATTAATTATCATCATCCTCTTGAAGATGTAAATTCTGATTACAGCGGTTTTAGCGGCGGTGGTTCGACAGATTATAACCTGTATGAAGGTTATACATATATCGTTGTCTATTCTGTCACTGATCATAAAACTCTGTCACAATGGCAGGCAGCTCCTTATAACCAGGAAGCCCACGGGATATCAAGCGATCCTTTATTTGTTTCATCTGCTGATTTCCACCTCCAGTCAACCTCCCCTGCAATAGATGCAGGGACAGACCTTTCATCATACTTCACAACAGACAAAGACGGAGTAACCCGCCCGCAGGGTTCAGGCTGGGACATCGGGGCTTACGAGTATGTTTCAGGGACACCAACAGCTTCATGCGGCCCTGCTGATGCGAACTCAGACAACACAGTGGACTCCGGGGAGCTGATAGCATATATCTCAAAATGGAAATCAGGGGATGTTTTGATCAGCGATCTGATGAATGCTATAGGAGAGTGGAAGAATGGTTGTTAAAAAAACGTCCATGCTGATCATTTCGAATGCAAAATGAAAAAAAGTATAATTGTCATTTTTTTGGTTGTTTTAATGACACTCAGTTATGCCAGTGCCGGATACTGGTACGTATCAAGGGACGGCAGCAATGCAGATGGGCAGTCCTGGACCACAGCATGGAGCGATGTTGGCAACATCGGTTGGGATCTTATTAATCCCGGAGACACGATTTACCTTGACGGAGGGACTGACAGCATGTCTTATGGACGTATCATAACAGGCAAGGGAGGGAGCAGCGGCAGCCCGATAACAATCAGCCGCTCTACAGACCCCGGGCATGACGGCAAGGTGTATCTCTCAGGAGCTGAGATCGACCATCCGTACATCACCATCGACGGCCTGGACAAGGATATGCTGGAAGTGCATGGCACAGGAGGCTATACCTTCAGGGTCCAGGGGAATTCAGACCATTTTGAGCTGGACAATATCTATATCTGGGGGAATGCCTCTGGCGCATGGGGCGTCTTCATCTATGTTACCTCAGGCGGTATGACTATAAGGGACAGCGAGATAAGCGGACAGAGCGCAACAGAGGACCAGATGAAGTACTATTCAGATGGCGACCTGCTTATTGAGAATTCGGTATTCCACGGATGGAGAAGCATCGGCGGCTCACATTCGGATTTCCTGGAGAGCTGCAACTCCGCAAACCAGGGTAGCTGTCCAGGAGGCAATATTATCGTAAGGAACAACATCTTTTATGACGCGCCGCATGATTGTTTCATGATGGCGGATACCGCTTTCCATGATGTGGAATTTACCGGAAATATTTTTTATAATGTACAGGATGCAATAAAACTATACTCTGCAGACTCGATCAAGAGTTACAATAATTTTTTCTATGACTGCAGGGACCTGGTGACATATATTTCTTCCCCTTCAGACTGTGCGAACAATATATATTCAGGGGTCAGCCCATTCGGCACCAACAATCCCGTGAGCGTCTGCGGTTCAATCCACAATTCGCTGTGGACACCAGGTTCACCTGGATATACTGCAGGAAATGGTAACCTTCAGGCTGACCCGATGTTTCTTGACCCTGATGATATCCTCGGGCCTGATGGTATAGCCTTTACGAGCGATGACGGGTTCAATCTTCAGCCCGGCTCTCCTGCGATTGGGGCAGGGGCTGGTGGGGTGGATATCGGCCCGTATGCACATATTGATTCATCCTGCGGCAGCGGGACATGTGATTTAGGAGAGGACTGTTCGAGCTGCCCAGGGGATTGCGGTAACTGTTCTTCATGTTCTCCTGCAGACGCTGATGACGATTCGGTTGTTTCAAATGATGAGCTGGTCATCTTTATCTCTCAATGGAATGCCGGAAACGTCACAATCGGAGAACTTATCACAGCAATCGGTGAGTGGAAGCATGGCTGTTAGAGATTTTCCTGAAAAAAAGGTTTATATATACACAATGTCTGTAAATAGTATCATGCAAAAGAGACTTTTCGTTCTTGGGATGCTCTTGTTGATGCTTTCATTCATCAAGTGTGCCTCAGCACAGGAACCAGTGATCCTTCAGGTTTCAGAATCTACATTCGTGACAGGTGCATACGTTGTATGGGAGACTGATGTCCCTTCAGGCAGCAGGGTCGATTATGGCCCGGCATCATCATATGGCTTGAGCATCAGGGATGATACTGCTGTGACGCATCATGTCTTGACCGTAACCGGTCTCTCTCCGGGCACAACCTATCATTACAGGGTGACCAGCGGCAGTGCAGTCTCTGAGGACAGGACTTTTACGACTTATGCGCATCCTGCAGGCACTGTAAAGACTGTGGGGTCATCAGGAAAGGATTATCCTACTGTACAGGGGTGCGTATCATCAGCTTCGCCGGGCTGGACATGCCTGGTATATTCCGGCTCCTACAGCGTTGCAACTCCAAATTCAGGTAACGCAGGAGGCGGCTATGTGACTGTTCTCGCCCAGGAGGCTGCAAGCATATCCGGATTCAATACTGCGGGAAAATCTTATATTGCTATCAAGGGGATGGAGATAACAGGCAATGGGGTAGGCAGCAAAGGGGCGTCCGAGCATGTCCTGGTTGAGAACAATTATATCCATAGCACAGGCGGTAACTGCATCTCGCCGAGAGATTCCTCTGTCTCTGATTGGTGGATTATTCGTAAAAATATCATTTATGGTTGTGGATATACAGGCATTGATATAAGCGGTAACAACATTTTGATAGAGGATAATGATATCTCGCATCAGGCAAATGACTGCATATACGGGGGGATGACAAACTCCGTCATCCGTGATAATGTCTGTCACGATTATGACCCTGAAGGCAGCGGTCAGCACCTGGACTTCTGGCAATGGGACGGCTCATCTGTTGAAGCCGCATCTTATTCCCTGGTCGAGAACAACCGCGTGTTCAGGTGCACTGATTCAACACATAACTGTCACGTCGTTATCCTTCGGAATCCCGGAGGAAGCCCTGCATCATCAGACGTGATCTCCAGGTATAACTTTGCCCAGGATGTTGACGGAGGAGGCTTTATCTACGGCAGCGGTTCCACTGATTCGATTCGGGACGGCAGGATATACAGCAATACCCTGGCCCTTGAATACAGTCCAGTGTCCTGCGGGGACGCAGACGGCCAGTTTGACACCACCTATCATGGCCCGAATACCAAGACCCTGAACAATCTTGCTTACAATACATGCTATTATCAGTGCTCGCCGTTCGGAACAGACACTGGTGTGGTCAACAATTACAACGTGGCCAGGGACAGCGCCCATACGACAGCCTCATGGGGCTCTGCATATCAGGCAGAGGAGACATATCAAAGCCTGAGAAACCTGGACCCTTCCTTTACAGATTATCCTTACAAGCCGGACATATCCTCTGGTTCCCCGCTGGTGGATGCCGGAGGAGAGCTGACAGAAGTTGCTCAGGGTGATTCCGGCAGCGGAACCACCCTCATTGTGGATGATGCAAGGTGGTTCCAGCCAGGATGGGCAGGGACCGGTGCTGACTGGATAGCTGTAGGTACAGTTGATGATATTGTGCAGATCTCATCTATTGATTATGATACAAACACCATCATCCTTGCAAATCCTATAAATAGAATCGATGGTGACCCTGTCTGGCTGTACAAGGATTCATCCGGCAGGCGGGTCCTTTATGGCAGCGCTCCTGATATCGGCGCTTATGAATACAAAGCTGAGGAAGGAACATCATATCACTATGTGAGGGAAGGGGCAACTGGTTCAGGCTCAGGAGCAGACTGGGCGAACGCTTTTACAAGCCTGCCATCAATCATGAAAAGAGGGGACACTTACTATGTCGCCGATGGCAGCTATGGGAGTTATACATTCGATGATGCCAACTCAGGTAGCGAATACATCACGATAAAGAAGGCCACCGGCCCTGACCATGGGACCTCAGTCGGCTGGAGCAACAGTTATGGTGACGGGCAGGCTGTGTTCGGACCATTCAATTTCTTTACAGATTATTACATAATTGAGGGCAGCAAGAGAAACGAGGATGACTGGAAGGACAGCTCTGCATACGGGTTTGTTTTTAAAGGCCCTTCGGGTTATGGGTACAAGATATTCAGGTTTGGGGATGACCTGACAGTCGCAAACAACATCAGGATCAACCATGTTTATGCTTATTTCCCTGATGTATGTTATCAAAGTGAATGCTATCTTAATGGTATCCTGTATGCCCCTTATGGCAGCGATAATATATACCTTGGAAATTCTCTGCTTGTCAACCTCAGCAACCATGCGGCGATAAGGGTAGGTAACGGCAGGAACTACCTTGTCGAGAACAATTATTTTTACAATATCTACAGGAAAGAGCTCATATCAGACCAGAGCGGGACGAGAAATTTCACTTTCAGGAACAATATCATGGAGAATGTTGCAGGGACAGCTGCGATAGCGTCAGACAGTGGCAGCGACTGGCAAATCTACAACAACGTGTTCTTCAGCCCGGATGACCGCTACACTTTCACTGACGGGATCATAACCACATGGACAGGGAAGGGGCAGAGCACGACGAATTTCAAGATATTCGGCAACACCTTTTACCAGATGAGGGGAGCACTGAGGATAGGCTCGGACGGCGGCACAGGCAACGAGGTCAGAAACAACCTGTACATTGGCTTTACTCCGTCATATGCGACCTATGCCCACAGCGACAATATTGATGACGCAGACCCTGGCATCGTCGTCTCGGCTGATGAAGGGAATTTTCATCTGAGTCAGGCGACTGAGGAAGGGTATCACCTATCAGCACCTTATAATACAGACTTGGAAGGTCACCAGCGCGGCCGGGACAGCAACTGGGATATCGGCGCTTACGAATATACAACAGGCCAGGTATGCAATGCAGCTGATTCAGACACCAATGGCATCATCTCAAACAGGGAGCTCTTAGCCTACATCTCATTATGGAAAACGGCAGGGGTTTCCATGCAGGACATGATCGAAGCTATCCGTGAATGGAAAAACGGGTGCCAGTAAAATATATAATTTCAACTGTTAAGGGTATAAAATGAAAAAAAAGAATTTTGTATTTGGAATATTGTTGCTGACAGGATTGTGCGCTTTTCAGGGGTTGGCGTATGCTGCAACATACTACATGCCTGATGACTGTGCTAATCTGCAGGCATGTTTCTCGATGATGCATGGAAGAGACATCCTCTTTATCAGGGACGGGACCTATAAAGGCAGCAGCAATGCAATCACCGATTATAATTATCCCCCTGACGGAAGCTCAGGTGCTTACACTATTGTCAAAGCTGAGCATGATGGTGCAGTCACATTTGACGGAGAGAACAGCAGGGCGATGTTCAACCTTCGTGCCTGGATACCCCCTTATAATCATCATTATCTGGAATTCAGGGGGATAAACTGGATACGGCCAGGAGACTTCGGCAATGCTGAGGGAGCAGTATTGCTGAACGGCAACAAGGACAATGGTCCGAGCACATACATCAAGTTTGTCAGATGTTCAGCCCAGGGAGGCACAGGCCAGAACGGGGCGTTTAATATGAATTATATCGACCATCTATTATTGGAAGAATGCTTCAGCTATGGTGATTCCAGGTATGGGATGATTGCATTCCAGGACAATTATGTCATTTTCAGGCGTTGTGTCGTCCGTCTGGACAAGGCCAACGGCGGCGGAGGCTCTGATGGCTGGCCCATAGCGAATTTCCAGATATACGACACCCAGTATGCGGAGCTGCAGAACTGCATCGCCATAGATACAGACGACCAGTATTTTGAGCATTTCTCAGAACTGGAGGGCGCTTTCGACACACATACACCAAATTACAGGACAACCCACGATGTGTACAGGCGGGGCTGTATCGCCCTCAACATCAACATGGACCGCTCTGGCCCCACGACAGGATGGTATGCGACAGCAGGCACTTTTCAGGGCGGGCAAACTACTCTGCTCTCAAATACCGTCTTCTGGGACATTGTAGGCACTGTAATATACAGGCACGGGAGCGCAGGTAGCAGCCACGAGATCGATCACTGCACGTTCGGGGATATCTCTGGAAATGCCATAACATATTCAAGCAGCACCTCAAACAATATACTTACCGGAATATCCCAAACAGCCATCAGCGGCGCAAGTTCGATTACCAATAATGATTTCTTCGGCAATGGAAATGATGGGAGCAGGGGGTCAGACTACCTCACCTCTGACCCCATATACAGCAGCAGCAATCCAGGAGGCGCGCTGAAATATATCACCAGGGTAGAGCCTGGCTCTGGCCTGGAAGGGGCTGGGAGCAGCGGTTCAGATATTGGCGCCAATATCATGACAAGGATAGGTGTTTCAGGAACATTTTATGGTGAAACAGGATACAACACAGATACCGGAGAGCCGCTATGGCCTTTTCCGTATGAGGATGTCATGAAAACCGTGATGAGCGCATACAGCCCGAGCGGGGGACCGTCTGGCACAAGGGGTTTCTCCGCTCCGGGAAACGGATTATATGGAGGACCAATAACGCTGACAAGCTATATATGGGAATATCTTGGAAACCTATGCCCGTCTGAGATATGTACGTCCAGTCCGCAATGCTCGGACGGTATCGACAATGACGGTGATGGGCATACAGATTATCCGGATGATGCTGGATGTTCAGACGCAGACGGCATTGATGAATCAAACTGTGGGGACGCAGTGTGTGAGGGGACAGAGACATGCCAGACCTGCTCGCTCGACTGCAGTTCAGATACAGACGATGACGGCTATGACTCAAAGGATTGCGGGGGAGACGATTGCGATGACGACAATGCCTCAGTTCATCCCGGAGCAGCAGAGGTCTGCACTGATTCTGTAGATAATGATTGTGATGGGAATGAGGACTGCCAGGATTCAGACTGCTCTTCCCAGCCTGCCTGCCAAACACCAGTAGCCTGCAGCGGGGCAGACACATCAGGAAATGGGGTTGTTGAGACCGGAGAATTGACAATTTACATCGCAAGCTGGAAATCCGGAGACATATCAATCGGCGACCTGATGGCTGCAATCAGCGATTGGAAGAATGGGTGCTAGAAATACATTAAACCTTAAGCCGGATCACTTGAACTCGAGCTTTTTTGCCCTTTTCCCTTTTTTCTGGACATGCTGCTTCTTGCACGCGCTGCACTCATAGCGCAGGTCTATCTTCTTGCTCTGCTTTGCGCCTGTCATCTTGAACTTTGAGAGTGCAGGCTTTGAGCCTCTTGTACCGAGATTGCCAAGACCCTTGCCAAAATGCCTCCTCTTCTGCGATCCCTTGCTTAATGGGTGCACTGAGCCAGGTGTCTTTTTCTTGGCAGTCGTTATCTTGTGCGCAACATGCTTTTTGCAGTACGGGCACAGCCTGTTGACTGTTTTTGGCAGTTTCATATCCCTGATGAAAAACAGGTTATTTATAAACCTTTCTGCAATGAAAAAGAAAGATTTATATATTATTTAAAGGAAGGAATTATGATAAAGAGAGGTGTTGCATGATGAAACAAACCCTTTTTTTGCTGATCTTATTCATTTTCTTGGTATCATGCCAGAGAGATGTGCAACATCCTGATTCTCAGACAACGGTTCCTCAGCAGAATCATCAGGAAGAAGCTGTAAATACACAGCCTGCGCAGCCAGGTAATGTATCCGAGGGTGTTGATGCTGATATTGCATCAATAGACCAGATGGACAATGACCTGGGCGTCATGAGCAATGAAGATGATGTAGACCTCAACTTCAGCTCTTTTGACGACTGGTGATTGATTTTAACAGCAGTAGAATCGAGATATAAACAGAAATCACGTTTTTACTTTATTTTCCCCTGTTTTTGTTTGCTCTCATGCTTGGTCTGAGCTTCTCTGCACCCTTGCCCTTGTGGAGCAGCCCCCTTGACTTCTTGCCAGCACTCGTAAGGCCCCTAAACACCCTTTTTGTATGCTGCTTTTCATGTATCCAGTTTATCGTGCTATCCTTCCTTATGACAGGATGGATTGGATCGACAAGGATTATCTCATACCAGTAATACTCATTATCCTGACCGACCCAATAACTGTTGAGGACCTCAAGATTAGGGAACTTCATCGCACAGCGCTGCTCTGCAATAACCTGGTAGGATTTCTTCAGGTTCTTTCTTGTTCCATAGCGCCTCGGCTTCCTTCCTGCCCCTGGTCTTGAGCGTGTATGGCCGCCCCGCTTGACCTTCTGTCTTACTATTATATAGCCTTCTTTGGCCCTGTAGCCAAGTGTTCTTGCCCTGTCCAGCCTCGTGGGCCTCTCTATCCTGGTGCTTGCAGCCTCCCTTCTCCATGATATAACCCTGCTCTTCATGAGCCTGCTTATGCTCTTGCTGGGTTTCTTCCAAAGGTTAGCGAGATTTTTGTAAAATGCCATTTTAAATGAACCTGATTTCTAGTGAAGTTTTGCGATTATTTATAAATTTAACTGAAGAAATTAATATTCTCAGAGACTGGCTATGATGGATTTCCTTATTTTTTCCATCTCATCTTTCTTATATTTGCCCCCTGGCCATAGTTTCAGGCCATCGCCTTTAAAGCGCGGGACTATGTGGATATGCGCATGTGGTACGACCTGGCCAGCTGCCTCATAGTTGTTCATCATTATGTTCAGCCCATCTGCCCCAATCCCTTCCTTAACTGCACCTGCGGCAGTCTTGACAGAAGAGGACATCTCTTTCAGTATATCCTCTGGTATATCCAGCAGTGTCTCGTAATGCTCTTTTGGTATGACGAGAGCATGCCCTCTGTTTACAGGCATGAGATCCAGAAAGACCAGAGTGTTTTGTGATTCATATATTTTGGAGCATGGTATTACTCCCTTTGCAATCTTGCAGAAGATACAATCATCCATCATCAACACCCCCGTTGCATGATGTAACCCATGAGTCCTATTTAAATATATTTAATTTTTTTGGAATATCACTCTTTGATTTTTGGTTGCTGATACGCAAAAATTATTTATTGCACCTGGTTTTTCTTTGAATGATGCGGAAAGTGATGGTCTTCGGGACATTTGACATGCTGCACAGCGGCCACAGGCATTTTCTCATGCAGGCCAAAGAGCATGGAGATTTCCTTATTGCGGTTGTTGCAAGGGATACGAATGTCCTAAAGTACAAAGGGAAAGCTCCTGTCCAAAAAGAGGACAAAAGGCTTGAGCATGTAAACACCCTTCCTTTTGTTGACAGGGCGTTTTTAGGCAGGAAGGACCATGATTATATCAAGCTTTTAAGGCAGACAAAGCCGGACATTATATGCCTGGGGTATGACCAGCACAGCTTTGGCCTGAAAGATCAGCTTGAGAAAAACAGCCTAGACATAAAGGTCATAAGGCTCAGGCCCTATAAGCAGAACCTGTTCAAAAGCTCGATAATAAGGCATCTGCTAAAGATTTGACTGGTTATTATTACATCACTTCTAGATATAGTCACTTGATGATCATTGGCTCAAACTGCTTGGCGAACTGCCTTGCAAATCTCAGCCTTTCCCTGCTGTCAGAGTATATGCACAGCAGGGTATCTTTCTTTTTTACCTTGTCTCCCTTGTGGACATGAAGATACAGGCCGGACTTCTGGTCATGGGGCGATCCTGCAAGGCGGGCGATCTTGTTGACCCTTTTATTGTCTATATGCCTTATGACACCGGACCTTGTCGCCTTTATCCTGGAGACATAGCTGCCGATCTCGATCTGCTCCGGGAAAATGACCTTTGCATTCTGTGACTGGACGATCTCGATGAACTTTTCATACGCCTTTCCTGATTCCAGGATGCTCTTTGCAAGCTGTTTTCCCTTTCCTTTTCTTGTCCTGCCTATAAGGTCGAACAGGTGGCCGGCCAGCATGATGGATTTCTCCTTAAGGTCATCTGCACCCTTGGGCGAGCCCATCAGGGTCCACAGCACATCCCTTGCCTCCAGAGCAGGCCCTATGCCGTTTCCTATCGGCTGGGAGCCGTCGGTGATCACCACCTTGACCTTCATGCTCAGCCGTTTTGATATTGTCTCGAATTTCCGTTTCAGGAGCAGGGCCCTCTCCCTGGACTCTGTCTTTGTGCCTTTGCCGACAGGGATGTCTATGATGATATGCGTTGCAGAGACTGATTTCTTCTTTGCAAGGATGCTCGCAATAAGCCCGCCCACAGGGTCAAGCCGTATCGGATGCTCGACCCTGATTATCTTGTCATCTGCAGGGGCGAGATTGACTGCTCCTCCCCATACAAAACATCCGTTGGTCTTTTTGATGATCCTTGTCATCTTATCCAGCGGAAATGAGACATCGCACAGTACCTCGACAGTGTCTGCAGTCCCGGCAGCGCTTGTGATGGCTCTTGAGCTCGTCTTGGGGATCACATATCCTGCTGCTGCCATTATAGGGACAACGAGCATTGTCGTCCTGTTGCCTGCAACACCGCCTATGCAGTGCTTGTCGACGATGATCCTGCTTCTTAGCCTCAGCCTCTGGCCTGTTCGCAGCATCGCCCTTGTCAATGCAACGGTTTCATCGTCATCGATACCCTGTATATATGAGCCTGCGACAAAGTACGTCAGCTCGATCTCGGTCAGCCTGTCATCGATCACATCATCGATTATCTCCTTTATCTCCTGCTCTGTCAGCTTGTAACCCTTCAGCTTTTTCTTGATATAATGCAGTGACATGGGCTTTTCCTCGATATGTATCGAAACTATGTCATAATCCTTTGCGCCGATCTTCTCGTAGACCTCTTTAAAAAGGCCTATCTCGCCTGGCAGGACAAACTTGTTAGAATCCGTTATGTCGATCATGGCGACTATCTCCTTTTTTCTCTTCTTTATCCTTATCCTGTCTGCATAATGCAGGTCCAGCTTCCGTGCGTCAATGTAGTTGATTATCGCTATGAGCGGGTTTCCAGTCGATATTGCAAGGTCTTTTACACGTAATTGCATTGTTGCCACCTATAACTCATTCCTCATTATATTGAAGATATCGATAAGCTTGACAAACATTGACAGAATGAGGGGCCCGATAATGATCCCGGCAAACCCCATGAACTTCAGGCCGCCGAGAATGCCAAGCAATACAAGGGCAGGGTGAATACTGGCCTTGTCTCCTATTAGCTTTGGTTTGATGAGGTTGTCAATATTGCTCACGATAAGAGCGCAGAAAAGGAAAAGCGCAATCCCCCTTGTCATCACCGATGCAGAGGCGTTTATAAGCCCTGTAAAAAAAACATAGGCAGATACAGGAAGCCATACTATTGCTGTACCAAGATAGGGGATAAGGGCAAAGAATGCGGTTAGAAGCCCAAGCAGCGCAGCATTCGAGACATCGCCTATAAGCCAGTAGCCGAATGCAGCGATTGTTCCCTGGATTATTGCAGCAACTATGCTTCCAAAGATGACTGCACGTGTCGTTTCCTCTATTGTCTTGATTATCCCTTTCTCGTGCTCTTTTTTGAGATGTAATGAACCTAGTATTGCCTTAAGGATCTTCTGGCCGTCGACAAGGAAGAAAAAGACCATGTAGTGCATCACGTAGTACCTGATATCGCTGGAGGAGAAAATATAAAGGGTTTTCAGGGCAGCATTCTTCAGCGAGCTG
>CAZPXC010000044.1:0-13864 GCA_964590935.1 uncultured Methanosarcinales archaeon | reverse complement strand
GCTTTCGTCCCTCACCGTCGAATCCGTTCTAGTCAGACGCCTTCGCCACAGGTGGTCCTCCGGGGATTATAACATTTTACCGCTCCCCCCAGAATACCTCTGACTCCTCCCGGTTCCTAGCCTGATAGTGTCTCCTGCAATTCATGAAGTTAAGCCCCATGCTTTCACAAAAGATTTATCAGGCCGGCTACGGACGCTTTAGGCCCAATAAATGTGATTGCCACTTGTGGCGCTGGTGTTACCGCGGCTGCTGGCACCAGTCTTTCCCACCACTTATTCGCCAAGATGTTTACTCTTGGCAAAAGCCCATGCATTACATGAGCACTTGGGATCCCCTTATCACACTTTCGTGCATTGTAAAGGTTTCGCGCCTGCTGCACCCCGTAGGGCTAGGGTCAGTGTCTCAGTACCCTTCTCGGGGCTACCTCTCTCAAGGCCCCTACTGATCTTAGGCTTGGTGAGCCATTACCTCACCAACTACCTAATCAGCCGCCGACTCATCCTCAGACCTGACGTTTCAGGGAAAATGCATTCCAGCGAAAATCCCCTATCCAGTATTAGCCTCAGTTTCCCAAGGTTATCCTGAATCTGAGGGCAGATTATCGACGTGTTACTGAGCAGTTTGCCGGTGTTCCGAAGAACCCCTGGACTTGCATGGCTTATTCGAATCCCGATAGCAGCAATCTCCCGCAGGATCAACGGGAATTCATGCTCAATCGCATCTAGTAGACCAAAACTATAAACCTATTAAAGGTTAAAAAGGAATATTTTGGGTTTGCCTAAACAACTCTCTCGTTCATACTTAATAGTATATATTAAGTACACATATTTTTCCCACATTTCTCTTTTCAAAAAAACATAGAAGGTTTGGAGATGATCATCGCATAGCGATTTGCCTATAGAAAAAGAGGTCATTTATATATTTTTTGCAGAAAACAGCCTCTCCGGCCAAAAATAACCTACCTAAGAGGCTACACATACTGATGCTAAACAACTTTGTCGGATGAAGCAGGTCACATACAAAAAGCTATAAATATTCTGCCATAATTCCCTGCTTAATCGTGTTCACAGATGCATTTAAATACTGTTCAGCATTTTTGAACCATATTGGGGTATTAAGCCCAGGATAACAAAAATGGATGCACAACCACATCCAGAGGATGATTCATTCTCTGTGACAAACGGCATGATAGGCAAGTGTCCCGAAATCCTCGCCCTGCATGAGCAGATTCATAATGCCGCCAAAGGTGATGTCAATGTCACTATCATCGGCGAATCCGGGACAGGAAAAGAGCTTGTCGCAAGAGCACTGCATGACAATTCCAAGAGGAAAAATGGGCCTTTCGTCGCTGTAAATATAGCTGCTGTCGCTGAAAACCTCTCATCCAGCGAGCTATTCGGGCATGAGAAGGGCGCGTTTACTAATGCGCTGAGGATGCACAAGGGATTTTTTGAGCAGGCAAACCATGGTACGCTGTTCTTCGATGAGATTGCAAAGATGAAAAAGCTCCTGCAGGGAGAGCTTTTAAGAGCCCTCGAGAATCCTTTCAGGAGAACAGGTGGTACTAAAGAGATGTCATTTGACTTCAGGCTTGTAACAGCATCCAGCGAACCGCTTGACAAGAAGGTGCATGATAACATCTTCTCCCCGGAGCTTTATTTCAGGATAAAGGGAACGCAGATTTATCTCCCGCCCCTGCGTGAGCGCGGAGATGATATTATCCTGCTTACACATAGCTTTGCCAATGAATACTGTAGGCAGCAGAATGTTAAACATCCTCCTGCACTGACAGATGATGCGATTGGCTGCCTTATGAAGTACTACTGGCCTGGAAATGTCAGGGAACTGAAAACGACGATCGAGAATGTAATTGCAATGAACCCTAAAAAAACAAAGCTCAATGCAGAGGACTTTGAAAGTGAATTCAGCTACAGCCTGGTCCCCGGAAACAGAAGGCATCATAGCGGGCCATATTCACCTCAGAATGGCGACAGAAAAACAGGGAAGGATGAAGAAGAAACAGACAGCGATGCCAGTGAAAAAAACATGGAATTGACAAGTCAAAGAGAGCAGGCACTATTATCCATTGTTGAGAGGCTTTTATCTGGCAAAGGCCTCACAAGGCTGGAAACCAGAATGCTTATCAAATACCCGGTAAAGGAGGCTGCAGGGAGGATTGCCGTTATGAACCAGAGATATAGTAAGATAAAGGCTCTTAAAGCTGAACTTGAAACAGCATGCAGCGATTTTGAAGGTGAATTTGGCATCCCAATAGGCATTGTTAAAGAGGTTCTTGGACTGCAGGAACTTACTGGAACAGGTGGTGATGGAAAAGGCAATACTGAAGAGAATGCCGCAGAAAGACAGGACACGGGCATAAATGAGGCACCAGGGAGAATATCCCATGGAACTGGTTATCTCGAAAGGGTTGAAGAAAGGCGGATGAGACTTAATGGCTGTTATTATCCTATCTCCATCGCAGAGCTGGTTGCAGAATTCAAGGACATCCTGCCCCTGGCGGAATTATCAGCGAGGATCAAGGAGACGAAAAGTATATTCTTTGAGAATTTTGGTGAAAAAGACACCAGCCTGTCAATAAACGCCCTACTTTACCTTGAGGCAGGAAACATATACCAGCTCATGAGTAAAATCCCAATCAGATATCCTGATATCTATCCTGAATATGCTGGGACACTTGACAGGCTCCTGGATAAGATAGAGAATGGGGAAGGCGATATGAACTTCAACGATATTGCATCTGTTCCCCACATGTTCATACATTATCACACAGACCCAAAAGTGGATGACGGCCTGGTGGATGTACTGCACCTGGAAAAGAGCCCGGAGGTGATCAGGTTTTTGGAAAATATTGCGACATACAGGATAAACGGTTTCGGTCAGATGCATTATATTGCCCTGACACCCGACATTGTTTTGGAACTGGCTGAGCTGGCAGTAGATGAGGTTACAAAGGATGGGTTTGTCAACAACATGGTTGAATCAATATTCACTCATTATGCGAACGGCCTGGGCAAATGGCATAATGAGATGCATCCAGAGCTGGGAGAGCTTTGGCTTACAAGAAAAGAAGTGATGGATTATTTTGGTTATACCCAGTTTTCTTCATTGAACACGCGCTTGAAGAAAGAGGGGTATAGGGTTACGACCAGACTAGATAATAGGAAACGCATAACCGACTTCTTGCTGCTACCGACAAATACGTATCGCGTTGAAAAGTCAAGAAACATCGGAGCCAAGGGAAGGATAGTTGAAACACTTCCGGAAAGGCTGGATTTTGCAGGTCTCAGAAGCGCTTTTAGGCAATATCTTGATCAGGATTCAGACAGTATCCTTGCAAGAAACATGATATATAAAACCCTTAAAAAGAGAGATGACGGGTTCTATGAGGGAGAAGAGGCAAGGAGGATAATCCTGTACGAGAAGGTCAGGCAGGATTTCAGGGAGAAGCTTGTTTTGCCACCTGCCCAATAACTTATCTCACATGATCAAAAGCAACAGGCCAGCCATCTGTTCTAGCAGCCGTTCTTCCACTTTACAATCGCATCCATAAGGCTGGTTGTACTGGCCTGTCCGAGAATCCATCTTTTGATATATTTCATCATCTCATAATTTGAGATGTCGCCGCTCGAGTCTGTATCTGCTGCTGTGCAGGCGCATATCCCGCAGTCATCCGGGCATGAAGAGCAGTCCTCTCCATTGTTGCATGTATTGTCACCGCAATAAGATTCAGGTTGTATATACTCGCCGTTGTATTCATAGGCGCCGATGTCCGGCTCTGCATCCCCGTCATCGTCCCCGTCCATCGGCCTGGAACTGCCGTCCAGGTCATCATCGACGCCGAAGTAGGTTCCTGCATCAATTGCAGGGCTGCCTGCCCTAAGGTGAAAATCATAAGGATAATTTACAAAGAGATCGGATATTGAAGCCTGGACAGAATGCACATCATGCCCTGCATCCTGCCACTGCGAAAAGGTCATATAGCTTGCATCATCATCAGGCGTGACAGCATCATCATTATATGTAAATACATTGTAGTCAGAGTCAAGGCCGTCAACGCAGTCTGCTGCGATGCTGCCTTTCCAGCTGTGCTCTGTGAGCAGGATGTTGTCATAGATATTGTTTTTGCAGCTCCCGTCCTTGAGATTGACTGCCCATCTCCCGTCGTCAGCGATAATGATGGTGTTATGGTAAACCTCGTTGTTCTCAGACTTTGCCCCGCCGTCGATCTGGTAAAGCGAGATGCCGCTTGAGTGCTGGTCATAGACAAGGTTGTTCCTGATAACGGAATCCGTGACACCGTCGCAGTTTATCGCAGAGCCGCCGCCAGCGCCATTGTTGTATATTATGTTCCCTTCGACAAGGGCATGGCTTATTATGCCGTCGCCTGGCTGGCAGTTGATATCGCCGTTCATGTGCAGCCCGTTGACATTGTTGCCGTGTATTATATTGCCGCGGACAACAGGGTAATCACCGCTGTTGCTGACATATATACCGTGCTCCTCCTTTGAATTATAGCATTCATTGTTTTCTATCAGCAGGTAATTGCTGAAGCTTGTGAAGATGCCCCACTTCTCGTTGTCATGCGAGACGATGTTCCTTGCTGTTACATGGTCTGACCAGCTGATCCTTATACCGGAAGACGGCCCGTTCTTTATCTCCATGTTCTCTATCACGATATAATCCGCCTCGTCAACGAAAAACACTCCCCTTTCGGTCGTGTGCACCCCGTCAATTACAGTGCCTTTCCCAAAACCGCTTACAGTTATCGGCTGGTCTTCTGTCCCGCTGTGGTCAATCGTGATATGGCCAGCAGGTGCATAGTTGCCAGGGAAAATAAGCACTGTATCGCCTGGCTGCGCATCATCCACCGCATCCTGGATAGAGTTGTATTCCTGCGAAACTCCTGGAGTGTCGTCGACGCAGAGTATGCTCTCTTTTGAGCACATGCAGGCGTCTGAATAAAACACATGCCCTGTATTTTCCATCATATAGACAAATTCAGGTATATCGCTTGTCCTCGCCCCCCATCCATTGGGGTCTGCGAGCAGGCTGTCCCTGACAACAGCCCTGGCCTGGGTGTCAAGCCACGCGACACTAACAGGGACATACCAGCCGGACTGTGTATCAGCCTTGTGCTTTATCGACCTGATAAAATCGTCTGCCTGCTCCTTGCTGAAGCTTATGCAGTTCCTGTATCCCTCCATGACAGAGCTTGTCACAATAGCACTGTAGCCGCTGCTCTGGTCGACATCTATCCAGTGCTTGGCTGAACCGTCTCCAAAATAATCCCATGACCCGGCAGGATCCCAATAATGCCACTCCACATAACCACTGGAATCAAACCATTTGGATATGAAAAAATTATGGACTTTCTCTACCCTTTGCTTATACCAGTCATTGCCGGTTATACGATAAAATGTCATAAGGGCCTGGGTAAACTCCTGCATCTGGTTGTGGGGCAGGGACATAGCCTGCCTTCTCTGCCCAGTATGGTTCTGGAACAGATACACACCTGTATCTGCATCAAGATCTATCCACAGGTCCCGCCTGTCCCATTTTGGTATGAGATAGCGCTCTGCAAGCTTGAGATAATAGTCAGCGTCATCGCCGAACTCCGCTTCAAGCTCGGGGTCGTTCCTGACTGTCTCGATAAAAAGCCCGAGAGGCTGGAGTATCAGGCCCTCGCCCACGATAAAGTCAAACTTTGTCTTGCCGTCGATCGAATACCAGTCGCTGACCTCATACCAGCCCGGCTCTGGCGCGTATCTTGGGTCATAGGTCTCGTTTGTAAAAAGGCACTGGGAGCAGTCATTGTCTGTATAGCTGTCCTCACGGCATATCGCGCCGTTGAACTCCTTGACAAAGCGCCTGAGCCAGTACCTGTTTTTTGACACCCTGTAGCCATAGATATAGCCAAGCCATATCTTTGCAGTAACCCAGCCCATGGACTCGCCCTGCTGGGTGCAGTAGTCCCTGCCTGTATATTCCCTGCGTGTCGTGTTCCACTGCTCGAACAGCTGCTTGCAGACATCCTTGTTGTCGACAATGCAGATGTCATTATAATCAGAAGAGACCCCTGCAGCTGACGCATAATTTATTGATATTGCGCTAAGCAGGGCAAGCTGCAGCATTATCAGGCAACATCTTCTTATCATTTTTTTATAATACACGGACCTATATTATAAATAATTTAATTTAGCATCCGTTCTTCCACTTCCTGATCGCATCCAGAAGCTGGATGGTGGTTATGCCGCTGCCATTATACCATGAATTGATATGTGCCAGCAGTTCATCGTTCTCTATAGTGCCGCTGCTGTCAGTGTCGATGCTGCCGCAGCTGGGCACTGAACCTGAGCATGTCAGGGCCCCGATATCAGCATTGTTCTCGCCGTTCCCGCAGAGCACAGAGCCATCCACCGGCCTGAAATCATCGCCTGTCGCATCTATGACAAGGCTATCAGCAGAGTCATGCAATGTATGAGTGCCCTCTGGGCTAAAGCCCCATGTATCGCCGTCGGCATATGCATTGAAATCACTATCTATGTCGCTTGAGCCCCATGTCGAGAGCTGCGTGCCCTGGTTCCTGAACACGAGGTTGTCCCTTACGGTTATGCCGGAGCTTGAGCCTATATCTATCCCCTGCTGGTTGTTGTAGATGGTGTTCTTGTAAATATCCACATCATATATCCCTGTTCCTGTGCTCGACAGGCTGATGCCGACGTCATCAGAGCCGTAGATGATGTTGTTGAACACCTCTGCCCCCCGTATCCTCCTGTTATCAGCAGGCGAGGCAGTCAGTATGATGCTCCTGCCTTTTGTGTTGCTTATGATGTTGTCATGTATCCTCAGGTTCTCAGATCCGGTGCCTGAATAGACACCATAGACATGTATCCCTGTCTCCTGCGGGTTGTCAATCCTGTTATCATATATCTCGACATTTGTCAGGCCGTCCTTGACATCGATGGCATCGCCCTCTGCGCCGTAGATGCCCGCATTTCTGATAGTGTTGCCGTATATCTTTATGCCTGAATGCGAGTTCTGCTCGCAGCCGTTCTCCCAGTTCTGCGTCCCGCCGATATACAGGGCTTCTCCGTATGAGTCCTCGACAGTATTGTTCCTTATCGTTATATCGTTGAATATCCCTGTATCTATGTTGCAGCCGGGATTCGTATCATAGCCATAGAACAGGTGGAAAGAGGGGCCTATCTCTGTCACATCGTGTGCATAGATCTGCTCTATTATAAGATGGTTGCCGCCAAACGTGACCCTGCCCTGCCTGCCGCTGACCTCAAATCCTCTCAGCGTGACATAGTCCATCGCACCGTCATCCCTGTTCCATCCAAGGGCATGGCCGCCTGCATCCACAAGCTTTGCCATGCTGTCCCCGCTGTTGTCGGTCCATGACGGATTCGCATCATTCGTGTTGTATTTCGACATGCCGTCCAGGGTCAGCCTGTGTGAGGACTTGTCTGTCCGCTTGACCGTAATCCCGCCGCCATAATCCTCGCCAGTATCAGAAGTAGCGTCCCTGGCGCTTACATATACTGTCACATCATCGCCAGCCAGGGCCGAGTTGATCGTGCTCCATGCGCTGGCATCGAGCCTGTTCCACGGCCTTGACATGCTGCCGTCCATGGTGCTGCCTGAGTAATCAGGATCAACATAATATTCTGCGATGCTGCATTCTGACCCCTGCCATTCTGCATTGCAGCAGTAGCCGTCAGTGTATATGTTGCTGCTGTCATCAGGGGACGGCTTCCCGCCGCAGTAGCATGCACCGTCAATCTTTCCATTTTCCGCGCATGCTGCCGGGCCGATGTAGTGCTTTCCCACGACAAGGCTGTCGAACCATACCCTATTTATGCCAGGGTTGGTCGTGGCCTCATGGTTGAACACCTGTATCCAGATGTTGTTGAGCTTCAGGCTGGATGTTGTCCTCCAGATGAAGCCCTCGGCAGGGTATACAGCAGGGTACGGCGGGGGATTGTCATATACGTCCCTATAAACATCAACACTAGGGTCATCATCCTCGCATTCGGTGGTATAGCTGCTTGTATACGGCCCGCAGGCTTCCCTTGAATGGGTCGCGTTCATCGCAAGGACACCGTCGATCCAGTATGCAACATATCCGTCATCGCTCCCTGGCGTATTAGGATGGATCTCAAGCTCCATGGAATGCCACGAGCCCTTGTCGACTGTGACAGGAACAGCCGGCCTGTAGTCCTGCGCCCATGTTGACAGCGGCTTTGGACAGCACCTGTACGCTGATGAGGGGTTGCGCTGGTTGTAGAAATAGCTGTACAGCCTTGATTCAAGATAAGTCCCCTTGTCGTCAAACTCAAGGCCTGTAAGGAACCTGTCATCACCAATAGGCCTTGTATTTGCACAGCATCCTGAACAGCCGCACGGTTTTGAGGTGTCAAGCCCCTGCAGGGTCACAAAATGCTCATGCCCCTGATCATCATAGTCCTGGTCGAATTTCGCATACCATCTCGCAAACACGCTGCCATCCTGTCCTGTGAAATACTTGTATATCCCTGCAGCAGAGTTCACGCCAGGGGTGATCGTCGCCTGTATCGCCCTGTTGCCTGAATAGACATCATCGGATGATGCCTGCTTATCGACGTATGTTATGTAATCCCGCCATCCGCCGTCATAGTCGGATGTGCTGCTTGACTCGAAATCATCGCACCATAGCCAGTCCGGGTGTTTCGCCTGCCAGTTGTCGCATTCATACGCATGGCTGCTTATGGACAAGATAGATGTTACACTTATCAGAAAAATGAAAATCGTCAAGCGTTTTGCTTCAATATCCATTGTTTGACTCACCTTGAGGTATTGTAACTTAAAAATATTATCTTTCCTAACCAGATCCGTGCTTCCAGCAATCGATCCCTGATAGCAGCTGGGCCAATGAGCTTTTGCCCTCGTACCAGTCCTCGATCAAGGCTTTCATCTCTTCATTCGATACTGTGCCGTCTTTGTCAGCGTCAGCATCACAGTATACAGTGCTGGAATTGCTTCCGCCTATCTTATATACATGGACCGCAAGCTGGGAAAAGGAATCTGAGAAAGAACCGTCTGTGATGGGCAGGTTCCTCGATTCTTCATATACTTCAGCGACCGCATTGTCTGCACTTACAGGGATGTCCTTAAAATCAGCATTTACCTGCTCCCGCAGCGTATTGACAGCAAATATATAGACAGTGGAATTGAACCTCATTGACATCAGATCTATGCTCCCTGCCTGCTTGTCTGTGCTTACGCTGATGCCTGCCTGCTCGCCCTCAAGCAGCGGATAGGTCAGGTCAGTTATCTGTCTGTTTGTCCGGTTCAGCTCAGTTTCCAGCTCAGGGCTGAGGCAGAACTGGGTATAGCCAGGGCATTCCCAGCTGTGGGTAAAGTATCCTATGGCCTTGGCCCCGTGTATTATAGCCTGCCACACCTCGTTTCTCAGCTCATAGTCATAGACACCCCGGCCTGTGCACCACTGGCTTGATGTTTTTGCGCACTCGATCCACTGGTATGTGGACTTTTTGCCTGTAAACGCCATGAACTCATCCTGGGAATCGCTTATCTCATGTATCCACTCCGGCTTGCACCAGCCGTAGATCATATAATAATCAAAGCCAACAACATCAGCAGTATTAGAGTAATAATAATACCAGCTCTTGGTGCCGTTCATCCAGTCCTCAGGGTTGAAGCGGGAGAAGAAGTTTGCAGTCAATGTAAGGAAAAATGGATGGCCGCTGTCGCTGGCCCTTATCTCATTGTATTTCTGCATCAGTTCAGAGGGCAGCATCTTCGGAAAAGACGGGTCATTTCCAGGGAGGTCCGGCTCATCGTTCCAATACCACCCGAGCAGCGCGCTGTGGCCTGAAACAGAGGGATCGAACCGTGGCACGCCCCATACATGGTTTGCGCTGCATTCATCAAGATAGTCCTTGGCTGATTCACCATTGCCCTGGCCGATGAAGGTGTTTATCCCGAGCCTGCTCTGGTAAGGTATCCTCGACTTTGCCTGGAGCCACTGCATCAGGGGGAAGAAAGGCCTGCCGTCGACTATGAAATGGCCGTCCGGGGCAAGCATTATGCTGCTGCTGGGGGTATCAAAGCCTATTGATTCAGAGTTATGTGCAGAGCCGTCGCTGCAGCTGATGTCTAGGGTGTACGTGCTGTCCCCTGCAAGGCCTGCAATGGTGTTATCTGAGGGCGAAACAAAGCTGAGGTTCCTGACAAGAGCGCCGCCTGTGGTAACAAAAACAGAACACCTGCCGGAATAATTCAGTTCCAGCACAGCGCTGAAAGGGCTTATCCCGGTGACCCTTGATGCAGACACAGGACCGGCTGTCAGGAAGAGCATTGCTGTTAAAAAAACTGCTATAACTATGGGGACCTGTAAAACGCGTATCCTCTTATTATCAATTACTGCAGCCATTTTTCCATTTTTCAATAGCATCCATAAGGTTTAATGTACTGACATCACCAATATTCCAGCTTTCGATGTACATATTTAATTCCTGGTTTGATATATGACCATCGCTGTCTGTATCTGCCTCTGTGCATTGTATTACTGGGTCTGTGTTGTTCTGCTGGTCGCCAAGGCAGCCTATGCGGTTCGTTGATATAACGATATTGTCAAAATACGAATGCTGCAACCCATGATCGGCTGGTGAACTTGCTGTCAGCTGGAACATATGTATCGCCATGTCCTGCTGCTCACGGAACCTTACGCCTATCCATTCGCCCTTCAGCACATCATCCATCCAGAACCTGAGCTCGGCATCGTTCTGCCCGGGAGTGTTGAGCAGCAGCTCTGCCTCGATGCAGTACCACCTCTCCTTTTCGATATGCCTGTCCCCGTCCACATATTCATCATACGCCCTGTCTGCCATGGCCGAGGCATACTCAGTGCCCCTGTCCCAGCTGCAATAATAGTTGCCTGAGCCGTCAGTATCGCCAGGCGTGTCAACATAGCTTGGTGGCGGCGCAGTAGCATCGCCATAATACATACAATACAGTGTCCCGCCATTGCTCCACCTGTCCAGCATCTGCTGGGTGTGATATGTATAGAAATTTGCCTCTCCAATATTACCAGCGGTCATGCTTCCGGTGACGATTCGAAAGCCTCCGCCGTTGGTATAGCCGTCCGGCCTGATGCCCGCACCTGTATGATCGTTCCAGAAGCTTGACATGTCTGACTTTTTTATGCTGAAACCCGCGATCTTAGTCGTGCTCTCAAAATCCCTGCCGGCCTTGAAATACCATCTTGCATACAGATGCTCAAAACCATGGTCAAGATATTTATTGTAACCGGTATGGTACCATATCGAGTTGAGGTAACCTCCTGTGTCGCCTGAGGGATGCGTCATCTCAAGCGAATAACTCCCATCGAATGCCTCAGAATTTACAACATTGTTTATGCCTGTTGTCTGGCCGTCGTTCCATTTGGCAGTGTCGATCTGGCCTGTTTCCCAGTCCTCGCAGAGGATCCAGTCCGGATGATCCGTCTGCCAGTTGTCGCATTCATCTGCATATGCAGAGCAGGCAAATATAAGAAAAAATACAGCAATAAACCCTCTTTTTAGCATATAGATGAGAATTATGATTAGCAGACTTTAAAAAATTTATGCTCAGCAGCCGTCCTTCCACTTGCTGATTGCATCAAGCAACGAGACAGCATCAATCTCACCCATTTTCCACCTGACGATATAAGCCCTTAGTTCGTTGTTTGAGATGTCTCCGCTCGAGTCAGCGTCTGCATCTGTGCATTGCTGGACATCTGGAGCACTGCCCGGGTCATAGCCGACGCAGCCGATTCTCTTTGTCGATATCACAAGGTTGTCATAGTACCTGTCCTGGGATTTTGGCGAGCCGCTGTTCCAGTATGCGTCGAGCATGGCATTGTTGAAATTGTACGGCCCGTTAAGGTTGGTATTGTTCCTCTCGGCGATCTTCACGCCATCAGCCCAGTATGTGTATCCGCCGCCAGCACCGCTCTTCACGCGCATCTCATTGCATGTCCACCTGCCTATGTTATCGGGGTTGCTGTATAGAAAATCGGTCTTGATGATAGGGAGCCAGCCATTGTAGGCCTCAACATCCGCAACAATGGGATAGCCTGGTGACTCATCCGGCTGCGAGACCCAGTAATACACGCCGAACCTCTTGTCCCAGCCCGGGCCGATGCTTGTTATCCTCGCCATCTTCGGCGGTATGCCCTCAAATCCCTGCTCGAATTTATGGTACCATCTCATGTATATCTCATTATAACAGGGACCGTAATCACCACCCAGGGCGTCGCAGTAGAACTTCGATATCCATCCCGCATCAACCTGGCCGGCATCGTAGTGCTGTTTCAGCGAATATCCGCCCATGAACGCGTCATCGCTGCTGATGCTCATGCCGTTCGTGCTATAATCATCATAAACCGCGGCAATATCCTGCTCTGTCTCAAAGCCGTCGCACCATATCCATTCAGGATGCTGCTCTTGCCAGTTGTCGCATTCATCTGCATATGCAGAGCAGGCAAATATAAGAAAAAATACAGCAATAAACCCTCTTTTTAGCATATAGATGAGAATTATGATTAGCAGACTTTAAAAAATTTATGCTCAGCAGCCGTCCTTCCACTTGCTGATTGCGTCCAGAAGCTGGACAGTCGTTATCCCGCTGCCGGAATACCATGAGTTGATATATGCCAGCAGTTCATCATTTTCTATGGTGCCGCTGCTGTCTGTGTCGATGCTGCCGCAGCTGAGCATGGAATCCGAGCAGGGAACTGCGCCGATGTATCCGTTGTTCTCCCCGCCTGTGCAGGCCGGAGAGGTGTTCAGAAGCCTGAAGTTATTGTTCTGTGCATCCATAAACAAAGGATCCTGATTTAATATATCATGGCTGCCTACAGGGTCAGGGTCCTCTGCCTTGAATATCAGGTTATAATCCCCTGTTCCTGTCGCTCCCTCTGATATCATATAGCTGCGGGCATTCATCGCTCCGTCAGGCCCGCCATAGAAGATGTTGTTCTTGATGATGCTGCCTGTGGAATAATCATCCCTGAGGCCGACGCCGTACCAGTATATGTCATAGAAGGTGTTATGTGTTACCTTCACATCAGCTATATCTATTGAGTCTATCCCCCATGCATTGCCATGCGCAAAGATATTGTGGTCAAAGGTGATGTCCCCTGACTGGTGATAGCTGGTCGCCTCGCCCATGAACCCCTGGTCGAAATCATAGCAGGTGTTGTTGTAAAAGAGCAGGTTGTTTAGAAAATCGCCATTGACATCAAATGTCTGGATGCAGTCAACATGAGCCGAGCCTGTCTCTGCATCGATAGTGTCATGGAAAAAATTGTCCCTTACAACTATGTCGCTGCCGAAAAATCTCGAATAGTCGCAGTCGCCAAGCGTGCCGTAATCATAGAGCTTAGTGATCTCGTTATTCTTGACCAGGACATTGTTCCCGCCGATGGCCATCCCGATCTGCACCTGGTGGATCGTATTTCCGGATATGGTTATATCCGAGCCAGAGCCGGTTATCCCGTACCTGTGTATCTGGTGGAGGTTGTTGTCAAGGATGTCGATGTTGTCGCTGTTGAAGCTTATCCCATTCCCTGACGAGGTAATGTCAAACCCCTCTACCACGATATTATCAGCATCGATGTCAAAACCGTTCATGGCCGCTGTCCCGGACGCCTTGAGAACGATCCTGCTGCTCGCGGTGCCTGACCTGGTTATATGGACAAAGCACTTCACCCAGTTCATAACTTACACTCCAACACCCGTACCTGCTCCATCAACATCAAGTTCAGGCGGAAGCGGCGGAGGATATGTATACGGC
>CAZPXC010000043.1:0-14103 GCA_964590935.1 uncultured Methanosarcinales archaeon | reverse complement strand
ACCTCGTCAATGGCAATGTAATGACCCTTGGGCAGCTCCTGGGCGCAGTGCTTGTGGTCGGCTCAGTGGTCAGGATCGCGCAGTTGAGAAACAAAGGACAGGCTTCTGCAGCATAGGCAGTTTGTGTAGTGTTTCTAACATGGCATAATTCTAATCAGGAAAAGATCAGGTCACCAATGGCTTTGGTGTGATAATCTATAACACTTTCCAAATGTGGCTGCCTGAAAAAATCCAGCCATCCATGGCTTCGACGGTCATTTTGCTACGCAAAATGCCCTATTCCGCTGACCATAACCCCACACTAAAGTGTGGGAATATGGTCAGCTCCATCTCGCCGTGGCTGAATTTTTTCTGCATTTGCACATTTTCTTTCAAGTGCAAGATGCCAGCCCGAGGGGCTGCTCAAGAAGAAATTTGTCAATCGAAAACTGACTGCGTCAGTTTTCTCAGACCATAATTATTCCGCCTGTTTGGCGGAATAATTATATTTCATAGCACAAGCCCGCAGGCACCCTCAGTGCTGTGTTTAAGCGGGCTTGTAGCCAGTGAATGAAAAGATTTCTCCCGCACCTTAAGGAAAAAACCAATAAGAGGATACCTAAGAAATTTACCTTGCAACAGACAAAAAATTAAATACACTGCTCAATTTCTCCCAGGAATATGCTCAACAAAACAGAAAACGGCCAGGCAGAGACACTCCTGATAGCAGGGATCGACCCGGGCACGACCATAGGATATGCCCTGCTTGACCTTGACGGGAACATAGTCGAGATGAACTCCTCCAAGCTTCTTGACCTTGGCAAGGTCATAAAGATAGTTTCAGAGACAGGCCTGCCTCTGATTGTTGCCGCGGACAAGAGCCCTGTCCCGAAGTTTGTTGAGAGGGTAGCGACAAAGCTGGGTGCAAGGCTTGCCTATCCAGGGCACAACCTTCTTGTCGCTGAAAAAAAAGAGCTCTGCAGGGGTTTTGAGCCCGGCGACGACCATCAGCGTGATGCGCTGGCCGCAGCTATAAACGCATACAGGCAGTTAAGGCCGCTCATCACAAAGATAGACAACTACGTAAGGAAGAACAGGAAGGAGGGGCTTGAGTACGGCCTCAGGAGGCTGCTGTTGGGCCATGAGGGCATACCTATAAAGACAGCAGCAAGGCTGCTTGAAAAACCCGGCAAAGGCCAGGAGCCGGTCGTAAGAAAGGCGGTTGAAAGCAAAGACATCACCACTGAGTATTTCAGGCTGTATGATAAGTTCGAGAAAATAAAGAAAGAGAATATGATGATCAGCAGGCAGAGGGACTCTCTCCTGAAAAAGATAGATAAGCTAAATGAGGAGCATGCAGTAAAAAAATCCACTCTCTGGACCAATAAAAAGCCCGGCATGCCTATGGTACTAAAGGAGCAGAAGATATCCGCACTGCAGTCTGAGATAAGCAGACTGGGCAGAAAAGTTACTGGCATGGAGAAAGAGCTAGAAGAGATAACCAGGCTGATTTTCAGCATCGATGACTACAGGGTCATAAAGATACTGGGTACCCTGGGTTACAAGGAATATGAAAAAAAGGCCCGGGCACTGAAGCTGAAGAAAGGCGATGTGCTGATGGTAAAGGATGCCTCTGTCCTGAGCGAAAGGACGATAAAAGGCCTAAAGACCATCATCGATATCATAATAACAGAGAGACCGAGCAAGCTTCTGTCAGGCTTTACAGTAATAAATCCTAAAGATTTAAATATCAGGGAAATGAATGGTTTTGCATTGGTGGAAAGAACTGCTCTTGACAAGACCATGGACAAGAAGGGCATGTTCGAGAAAATTGTCGCTGACTACAAAAAAGAGAGGCTCGGATGAAGGATAAAAAAAAGATAGGCTTAGTGCTGGGTTCCGGCTCTGCAAGGGGCCTTGCGCACATCGGGGTTCTCAGCGTGTTTGAAAAATACGGCATCAGGCCATACTGCATTGCCGGCACAAGCATAGGTGCTGCGATCGGGGCTTTGTACTGCTCAGGCATGAGCCCTGAGCAGATGAGAAGGATGGCCATAACCACCGAATGGCAGGATCTTCTCGACTTCACCGTGCCGAAGACAGGCTTTCTTGCCGGCAACAAGTTTGAGAAATATATCCAGGAACTGACAGGCAACTGCAGGTTTTCCGACCTGAAGATCCCGCTCAGGGTCGTCGCCACAGACATCAAGAATTCCAATATTGTTGTCTTTTCTGCAGGGAACGTTGCCAAGGCTGTCCGCGCAAGCGTTTCAATACCTGGGGTATTTAGCCCTGTAAAAATCGACAAGCATGAGCTTGTTGACGGTGCTCTCGTCGATCCCCTGCCGATCGGTGTCGCCAGGGACATGGGCGCTGAGATAATAGTGGCCGTAGACGTAAGCATCGACCTCGACAAGATAAAGATCGAAGGCTCAAAGGTTAAGGAGAGGAGCGCATTTACAGAATATACGAAGAGCAAGTTCTTTCGCAGCCAGATCGGGTTCTTCAGGGAATTTATAATGGAAACCCGGCGCTTCAGGCTGCCTCATTTCATGAAAAAATACATTATTAAGATAGTCGATAGGTTTTTAAACCCAAAAAGGGTCTACAGGTTCTTCACCAACAAGAAGCCTCCCCATATAATAGAGGTTGCAGTGAAATCCATGTTCATAATGCTAAACCAGATATACAAGGAAAAGCTGAAAAACTCTGCTGTTGACGTGATCATCAAGCCAAGGCTTGAGCAGAGCATAATCCTGGACTTTGAAAAGGCCTCTTTCCTCATCGATAAGGGAAGCCAGGCCACAGAGGAAGTGATGCCAAAGATACTGGAACTCTTAGGCAGGGATAAGGTATAGCCGGCCATCGATTTCTATAACAGCAGCAGACCCCCCCTTTACCTTCGCCGGGTTTTCCACAGGGGTGCTCTGGAACGTTTCAGGGTGCAGTACCTCAAGCCTGGGTCTTGTCTTTGACACTGGCGTTTTCACTATATTATCGCTTGGTATTATCCTCTCGATATGTTTTGCATCTGCTGAGAATCTCTTGTTAGCAGCCAGGTCCCTCCCAACAACAGTATTCTTTTTTATGCTGCTTAAAAGGACCGGCTTTTTGTGTATCATAACGATATCACCCTTGCTGTAGTCAGGAAGCCGGAACATGACACTCACCCTGTAGACGTTTTTGCTGGTCTCATGGCTCCGGCTGAACAATGAGCGGCTTTTTTTTAAGGTGCCGCCGTATCTCTCATAAAGCCTTTTGCCGATGGCCATCAGCAGCTTCTTAGAGGTGAGATAAACATCGATGCCGTCTTTCTGCTCCACTGTCTTTACGATCGTTGCGCCCCTGGCTGAATCTGCCTGTCCAAGTACATCATCCAGGACTGCATCAAAACCCCTGCTCTTCCTGTTCCTGAGCTGCAGTATGCCCTCATAATAACCTGAGCTGAGCCTTGAGCATGCAGTGCATTGGCCATATTTTAGGCTCAGGGCTGCATGATGGTGCTTTGCTGCCTTAGCCTGCTGTGATTCATCTTTTATGATGATATCTGCCATAACCTTTTTTTCCTTATTCCTGGTGCTCCTGATTATCTCATCTATGTTGCTGATGCTGAGTGAGCCCTGTCCTATGTCTGGAAACAACTGCATCCTGAGCATCTGCTCAAGATGCGCTGAAAACCTGGAGCCTGTCTGCCACCTGTTGTTGATAAACAGGGCAAGGCAATTCCTGCACACCTTTATTTCCAGCTCTTTATCTTTCGTTCGCTGCACCATAAAAGAACAGAGTATTGCCTGTTTTTTAAATTTTATCTCAAAAAACAAAACCTTTTTAAGATTCCGCTAAAATCCCACATATCAATGGCAAAGTGGAAAAAAAGGCTGAGGAAAGTATGGTGGTTCATCTGGGAGGATGACTCAGCTCTTAGCTGGATGGTAAATATAGTGCTTGCTTTTGTGCTCATAAAGTTCATAGTATACCCGGGCCTGGGGTTCCTTCTCGGAACATCATACCCAGTGGTTGCCGTTGTTTCGGGCAGTATGGAGCATGACGGCAACTTTAACACATGGTGGGATTCAGAGGCTGTATGCGCCATTACCCCATGCACACAGGGGCAATGGTATATTGAAAAGAACATAACAGAGGCAGAATTCAAAAAATTTATATTTAGTAACGGTTTTAATACAGGTGATATCATTGTACTGGTAGGCAAAGACCCGGCTGATATCCAGATAGGGAACGTTATAGTCTTCCAGTCAGACAAACCCTACCCGATAATCCATAGGGTTGTCTCAAAACGCTATGAAGACGGCATTTATTACTTTGATACAAAGGGAGACCATAACTTCGGCAAGGGGCCTGATGACATAGACATATCACAAGACAGGCTTATCGGAAGGGCAGTGTTCAGGATCCCTTACCTTGGATGGATAAAGATAGGGTTTTTCAAGATAATCGGAGGAATCGGGACATTTATAAAGAACCTCGTGGTGTGAGCAGAAAATGTTTTGTCCAAAATGCGGCTCAGTGCTGTTTCCAAAAAAAGAGAAAGGGAAGAAGGTCTTCAGGTGTTCCTGCGGCTACAGCGACAAGAAGATGCAGGCCCCGAGCTTCAAGGAGGAGGTCAAGCCAAAGGAAGAGATACCTATAGTAGAGAAGGAAGTCGTGCCCCTGCCCCTGATCGATATCGAGTGCCCGAAATGCGGCCATAAGAAGGCATATTACTGGACTGTCCAGACAAGGGCGTCTGACGAGCCTGAGACCAGGTTTTACAAGTGCGAGAAATGCAGCCATACCTGGAGAGACTACAGCTGATCTAAACATCCGGGATATGAATGTATTCTATATGACAATTGCCTTCCATACATCACAGGTATAATAAAAAATAAAATGACAACTAAAAAATATACCGACACTGAAGCGGGTAACAGTGGAAAAACCAGGAAAAAGGCAAAACTATTTAAACCTGTAAAACATTTCTGCATAACTCTATTGTTATACATAAAAAGGGGGATGACTGTTGCTTGAAAAGCTCATAGACGATAGCCTTGAGGGCATGGCAGATGATCAGAGAGAGGTAGTGAGAGGGATCATAGGTAGTGTAATGCCATGCATCAGCATAACACAGGAAGTCTTAGATTCACAGGAAAGGGATGAGAATGTACTTGCTATAATGCATCCGGTCAGGATGGTCAGGACCCTTGCGTTTTTGATTTCATACAGGAACTTAATCAAGCATCAGGATATATATGTTTCCCTCGCTGCTGACAACACCCTGCATGACACCTGGGAGACGCTTGCAAAGGATGAAGGGAATACAAGATGGCTTCGCGAGCAGATATACGGCACAGGCCTTGGCGACGAGGATTACCTGATAGACATTGCAAGGACCCATGCGAACGAGAACCATGATCCTGTTGATGTACAGACTGCAAGGATGCTCACACTCGACCCATATACAAGGTTCCGCCTTATAGTCTCGAAATTAAATGATATCTATGACAACTCTAAGACGACAAGGACATTTACAGGCGAGGCAGATGCCATCAAACGCTTTTTCAAGGCCTCCTATTACATGGACTGGGTCAATATGGCAGTAGAAGATGTTGCAGGAAGTGAGTACAGCCACTTGCTGAGCCTGCCCATGGTCTATTATATGGGAGACATGATAAAGCATAATCTTGAAATCAGGAAGAGGAATTATGCAGAGCAGATAAAGGCCGCAAGGAAAAACTGAGCAAAAATTATTTAAAGTATCTTGTTCTAAACATCAGAAAATGAGAAAAAAGGGGATGGGTGCATATCATCAGGCCGGAGAATTCTATGCAACGCATGCATCCTGGAAAAGATGGACGAGCAGGAGATCATAAACAAAAAGATAGAGATGCTGCATGAGAAGCAGGATGAGATAATAAGAAGCCTCAACGAGGTGATCGAGCGCATAAACCAGATACCCAAGAGCATCAAAGATGATAAAGAGCGCCTGATGAAAAAGACATTCTATCTTGAGCGTGATATTGAGCGGCTGAAGTACCGCATGAACATGCCTGACGAGGAGATATAAGCAGGTGCCTTTTTGGGGTCGTGTAGAAACCCTTTCGCTCGCCACGGACGAGATATACAGCACTCTGTGCCTTAATCGTCCTGGAGCTGTGCTGTCTTACGAGACAGGTGAGCACTCGCTGGCCATAAATGGCAAGGATTTCTACACAGTCTTTTATTGGAAAATTATTTATATTTTGCTCTGGTTCCGGCGGTTATGCCGAAAATAAGGGTTTTGGACGAGGGGCTGATAAACAAGATAGCTGCAGGAGAGGTCATAGAACGGCCTGCATCTGTTGTCAAGGAGCTTATCGAGAATTCTATCGACGCCCATGCAAAGAGGATACTTATCGATGTGAAAGAGGGCGGCACCTCATTCATGATGGTGAGCGATGACGGCACTGGTATGGAGAGGGAGGATGTCCTGCTCGCCATCCAGAGGCACGCGACATCCAAGATAAAAAGCAGCGATGACCTGCAGAAGATCATGAGCCTGGGATTTCGGGGCGAGGCGCTGGCGAGCATCGCAGCTGTGTCGAGGCTTTCCTTAAAGAGCAATGCAGGCAGTGCCGAGGGGACTGAAATAGAGGTCTCGGCCGGCAGGATCACCTCAAAAAAGAATGTCGTGATGCCCCGCGGAACAAGGGTCACTGTTAAGGACCTTTTTTTTAATGTGCCTGCGCGCAAAAAGCATCTTAAGAGCATCCAGACAGAGTTCAGGATGATAGCTGATGTCGTGACAAGATATGCACTTATCAATCCAGGGATATACTTTGAGCTGCTCCATAACAGCAAGACGATAATCAACTCCCCCGACACGACAGACACTGTCAACAATATCGCAGGGATATACGGAAGAAATACTGCCAAGAACCTTCTGGCTGTCAATCATTCGACCGGCGATATAGAGGTCATGGGCAGCATCTCAAGGCCAGGCTTCCAGAGAAGTGACCGCAGCCAGCAGAGTATCTATATCAACGGCAGGTATGTCAGGAACAAACTCATCAGTGATGCTGTATATGAGGGATACCACACCATGCTCAACATCAACAAGCACCCGGTTTATATCCTGGACATAAGGGTAAGGCCGCAGATGGTGGATGTTAATGTCCACCCGCAGAAATCAAGGGTCAGGCTTGATAAGGAGGATGATATCCACACCGCTGTCTTAGGAGCAGTAAAAAAAACACTGGCTGCAGCAGCAAAGACACCTGAGGCAGAATCGATACATATAAAGAAAAAGGAGCTGGACCTAAGGCTTGACAATGGTAATTTCAGGCTGAGGCAGGACAGGCAGGTCTTCCTTGAGAAAAAAGATACTGACAAGAAAAAAACAAAATCCATACCTGAATTCAGGATACTCGGGCAGATACTCAAAACATATGCCATTGTCGCAACAGATGACGGGATGCTTGTCGTAGACCAGCATGCTGCGCAGGAGAGGGTCAACTACGAGAGGTTCATGAAGCAGTACATGGAGCAGGGCGTCAAAGAGCAGGAGCTTTTAGAGCCTATAATAATCGAGACAAGCCCGGCAGAGAGGATAATCATCGGACAGAACAGGGAATTCCTCCATAAGCTGGGCTTCGGTGTCGAGGAGTTCGGGAAGGACTCTTTTCTTCTCAGGAAGGTGCCTGTGATATTTGAAAGATTGCAGAACCGGGACATATTCCTGGGAATAGTCGATGAGCTCAGGAAAGAGAAAACAACAAAGCTTGACAAGGCAAAGGAGGAAAGGATAATCAGGAAGGCCTGCAGGGCCTCGATAAAGGCAAACCAGGCCCTGGAAACGACAGAGCTTGCTGATGTCATCAGCGACCTGTTCAGGGCAGAGCACCCGTACACGTGCCCTCACGGCAGGCCGACTATGATAAGGTTCAGCGCAGATGAGCTTGAAAAGCTGTTTCGGAGAAAAGGTCTTTGACCAGAAATCTATAATGCACATTCAATAATTCTTGCTGAAATATATCTCGTGCTGCGCCTCTTTTCCGCAATGGACGCATCTCTTGCCCTGCGGCTTTTCTGAGCCAAGGGGGATGCATCTTGATGTGGCTCCTCCTGTATCAAATTTTATCTCATCCTCACATCCTGTCTCACCGCAGAAATAGGTATGCACAAGCCTCCTGTCCTCTATGTGCTTCAGGAATTCCTTCCAGTCCTCTGTATGGACAGTGCTGTCGTCCATGTGCTTCTTAGCTTTTTCAAACAGCTTTTTCTGCATATCGTCAAGCGCCTGCCTTACAGCATCATTAAGCTTAGTGAGGGAAACAGCCTCTTTCTTGCCGTTGTCCCTTCTTACGATGACAGCCTGCTTTTTCTCAATATCCCTCGGTCCTATCTCGATCCGTACCGGCACTCCCTTTAATTCCCACTCATTGAACTTCCATCCGGATGAGTACCCCTCCCTGTCATCAAGCACAGCATCTATCTTCAGCATCTTAACTATCTCTTTCGCCTTCTTTATCACGATCTCCTTCTTGTCCTTGAATATTATGGGCACGACAACCGCCTTGATGGGCGCGGCCTTCGGCGGTAGCACCAGGCCATGGTCATCAGAGTGCATCATTATCATAGCTCCGATGGTCCTTGTGCTCAGGCCCCATGAGTTCTGCCACGGCATATGGGTCTTCTCGTCCTTTCCTATATATGATATGCCGAACGCCTTTGCGAATCCCTGGCCGAGGTCATGCGATGTCCCGAGCTGCAGGGCCTTGCCGTCAGGCATGAACCCCTCAATAGTGTATGTCCTGAGCGCGCCTGCAAACCTCTCTTTTTCGGTTTTCTGCCCCATGATTACTGGTATTGCGAGCATCTCCTCCAGGACCTTCCTGTACTCCTCAAGGTAGAGAAGGGTCTCCTCATGGCATCCCTGCTCTGTCTCATAGACGCAGTGGCCCTCCTGCCACAGGAACTCGCGCGAGCGCAAAAACATCTTCACGTCCTTGACCTCCCACCTGAATATGTTGCACCACTGGTTGATCCTTAGCGGAAGGTCACGCCATGACCTTATCCATCTTGAATAAGAGTGGTACATTATGGTCTCTGATGTGGGCCTTAAGGCCAGCCTCTCCTTGGAATCCTCATCCCTGTTCTGCACCCAGGCGACCTCAGGGGCAAAACCCTCGGCATGCTCTGCCTCCTTCTTGAAGAAGCTTTCCGGGATAAAGGACGGGAAATAAGCGTTCTCAACACCATGCTTTTTGATCCTTGAATCAAGAAAATCCACTATATTCTGCCAGATGCTGTAGCCGTACGGCCTTATGACCATGCAGCCCCTTACAGGAGCATGGTCAGCAACCTCAGATTTCAGGACGACCTGGCTGTACCATTCAGCTGGATCATCCTTCTTCCCGACTGTTATGCCCAGGCTGGATTCATCCGCTTCCTTTGATGCCTTTTGCTTTGCTGCCATGATTCAGAAAAAGATTTTATGGGTTTATATAAATTTTTCTTTTGTTTATTAAATTTTCTAGATTTATCTTTTCTGCAACTCCAGATTTTCCATCAAGTGCAACAAGCCAGCCCGAAGGGCTACTCTAATTGAAATTTTTTCATTGGCGCAAGCCCGCAGGTACTCTCAGTACCGTGTAGAAGCGGGCTTGCCGCCAGTGAATGAAAAAATTTCTACTGCACATTCAAGAAAAAATCAACAAGTGGTAGTAGTTTAGTGAAAAACAATATAAACAAGCTCCCAACCTTGCGGATTAATACAATATAAAAGAATGAACCGATAAAAATGGCAAAGATTATCCAGTTCGTGGTCTTTCTCTGCATTTTCTTTGCTGTCTATTTTGGGATGCACCTGTATGTCTTCCTAAGGCTGACAGGCATGATGCAGATAAAGAGGACCTTTCTGCTGTATGCGCTCATTGCAGCGCTTGCATTATCATTTCCTGTGATGAGCCTGCTCGAGCGATTTTTTGCAGGCTGGATAAACAGGATACTCTACACCATATCAGCCACGTGGCTCGGCGTGCTCTGGCTTTTCTTGTGGGCGCTTTTGGCCTATGAGATAATCAGGCCATTTGCGGATATTGACCAGCGCATCTCCGGCTTTGTCATAATCGGCATAGTCCTCATACTGTCCGCTGTGAGCATTGCAAACGCCGCATTCGTAAGGGTCAACCATGTTGACATACCGATCAAGGATCTGAAAGGCCAGCTAAGCATTGTCCAGCTCTCAGACCTTCACATGGGGACAATACACAACTCGGGCTACCTGAAGAATATAGTGAAAATGACCAACGAGCTAAAGCCTGACATGGTCATGATCACAGGCGACCTTGTCGACGGGAGCTCGGCGCTGAACGCCAAAAGCTTCAGCGCCCTGAAAAATCTGAAGCCAAAAACGTTTTTCTCGACAGGAAACCATGAGGAGTATGTTGACAAGGAAAAGGCCATCGGGTTCCTGAAAAAGGCGAACATAACAGTCCTCATGAACCAGATGCAAAATTACAAAGGGACAAGCATAATCGGCATCGATGACCCTGGTAACGGCATGAGAAGGGACAAGAGCATCGATGATTTCAAGATTAACAGCTCAGGCCCGGTTATCTTGATGTACCACAGGCCGGACAGCTTCGATGATGCGGCAAAAAAAGGGGTGGACCTGCAGCTCTCAGGGCACACCCACGATGGCCAGATCTTCCCTTTCAACCTGATAACAAAAATATTCTATCCCAGGATAAAGGGGCTTTATGAGCTGAACAACAGCTACCTGTATGTTTCACCGGGCACAGGCACATGGGGACCGCCGATGCGGCTTGGCTCAAGAAGCGAGATCACCTACATAAGGCTTCTGGGAGAGAGCTGAAATGAGCAGGCTTATAGCAGAACTTGATAAGCTGAAGAATTCCCCTTTAAAGTCCAAGATAGACAGGAAGCTCAAATCATTCTCAGCCCTGGGCAAAAAGCCGGGAGAATACTGGTTCTCAGAGCTGTGCTTCTGCATCCTGACAGCAAACTCAAAGGCCAGGACAGGGATCGCGATACAGGATGAGCTTGGGATAGAGGGCTTTAAGAGCAGCTCTTTTGACATGATAAGGGACTGCATAATCAGGAACAGGCACAGGTTCCACAACAACAAGGCTGGGTACATAATCGAGGCAAGGAAGCATGCCGATATCAAGAGGAGGATACTGCAGATAACAAGGGAGAAGGGCGAAAAGGATGCCAGGGAATGGCTTGTGGGCAATGTCAGGGGCCTCGGCTATAAGGAGGCGTCGCATTTCCTGCGCAATGTCGGATTCAGGAATCTCGCGATACTTGACAGGCACATCCTGGGCCTGATGGCCCGGAACCGTTACATAAGTCAAAAACCGAAATCACTGGGCAGGAAAAGATACCTCGAGATCGAAAAGATATTAGGCAGGATTGCCTCAAAAGCTGGCATGAGCATGGCTGAGCTTGACCTCTACATGTGGTACATGAAGACAGGGATGGTGTTAAAGTAAGTGCTGCTGTTTCTCATATACTATATTGCTACATCCCGAGCATATAGAGCCCGCCGCCTATGAGCAGCCCGAAGAAAAGGTTGAACATCTTGACCCATACAGAGTCTTTGACAGAATACGACAGCAGGGGGAGCATGCCATGGCCGTCCTGCACAATAGAGCTTGCCAACAGCACTGAAAAAGGGACAAGGCCCTGGGCAAACAGCACCACAAAGACAAGGTGCGGCCCTGATTCAGGGATAAGCGCGATAAGGCACGCTATGACAAGCACCCAGAACATATGGCTCCTGACAAAACTCTCGATGTTCCAGTATTTCAGCCCGATGCTGATAAAGAGCAGTGCAAACAGAGACCAGAGGAATATCTTCCACAGGTGCTTTTTAGCGATATGCTTCCATATATGGTCCTTGAGATAATGATGTGAAACAGTCGCGAATATGAAAAGGGTTATGGACAGCAGGACGATGAACGTTATCTTTTTCCAGCCGACGACCTCCTCACCAAGAGCACCGGTTATGACCAATACCAGGAAAGCAATTACGAGAAGAAGCATCATGATCCTGACAAGCGAGGGCTTTTTCATCGCATTTTTGTCAAAGCACGCATCCTTGGCATCGCCCTCATGCAATGATGTTAATCTACAGTCCTGGCAAAGGTTGATCTTCAGGAATGCCGCTGCCTTGTCAGCTACCCACGCAAGCACGATCCCAAGGACGAAGAGTATCAGGAACAACAGCAGTGCCTGCCCGGGAAACATCGTCAGCATGACAAACGCCTCATCGCCGGATGTGGCGACCATCCCGCCTACAAGGGCGCCGAAGCTGATAAGCCCATGGACATAGAAAGATACGTTTGTAAAGGCACCAAGGCACCCGGGTGTTGCGCCGAGAAAAGAGGCTATGGAATACTGCCTGAAACGACCCCCCTTGATGGCCTTGTTCATCCGGCCCCTGGACAGGACATTGAAATAATCGACAAGGACCATCATTACAAAGACAAAGATAGATATTACAAGAGCGTTTTTTATGCTGTCAAGCATAATGAGCATGTCCATCTTGTTATTATTGTTGCAGCTCTTTGAAAATTGCGTTTACAGCAACTGCCCCTTCAGCAGCTGCAGTTATCACCTGCTTGAACCTGTTCGAGTTCGTCGTTATATCGCCTGCTGCATATAACCCCCTGACACTGCTCTCCTGTGAGCCATCTGTCTTTAAATAATTATCGGTCAACTCAACATCTATCTCTTCCAGCATGGCTGTGTTCGGCACTGAGCCTATCTCGACAAATACGCCGTTTAGGTCAAGCTGCCTGCCTGACTTAAGCATTACGCCGGTGACAGACTTATCACCGGTTATCTCACCAACCTCCTCGCTGAACAGAGGCTCTATCCTGCTGTTTTTCTCTATAGCCTCTACCCAAGTGCGCTCTGCCCTGGAAAAGCTCTCTTTCCTGTAGATTATGTACACTTTTTTTGCATACTCAGAAAGCAGCAGGGCTGATGTAAGCGCAGAATCGCCGCCGCCGATGACTGCCACTGTCTTTCCCTTGAAGAATGCACCGTCGCATGTCGCGCAGTAGCTCACTCCCCTTCCTATGTATTTCTCCTCTCCGGGGCAGCCCAGCTTCCTGTGTACAGTGCCCGCTGCAAGCAGTATCTTTTTCGAGAGGAACTTCTTCCCGGAATCTGTCGACACCTCAAAGATGCTCTTGTCGCCCGCCCTCCTGATGGAAACCACATCCTCGAACAGGATGGGAACACCAAGCTTGCTGGCCTGCTCAGTCATCTTCGTCATCAGTTCCGGGCCGGATATCTCACTATAGGAGGGGAAATTGCATATCTTATGGGCTGTCGATGCCAGCCCGCCGGCTTCCCTGGCGATGACTATCGTGTCTATCGCGTACCTTGCAGCATATACAGCAGAGGTAAGGCCTGCCGGCCCTCCGCCCACTATTATAAGGTCATGCTTCTCGATTTTAAGCCCTCCCCAGGATGTCATCTATCTTGCTCTTGATCGTATCCTTCGGCCCGAAGCCCACTATACGGTCTACCTCAGTGCCGGCTTTTGTTATCACAAGAGCAGGTATGCCCTGTATATTGTACCTAGAGGCAAGCTCAGGGTCATGGTCTGTATCCAGCCTGGCAAATTTCATCTTACCATCATAATCCTTGCTGAGCTCCTCGAAGACCGGCGCCATCATCCTGCATGGCATGCACCAGTCTGCCCAAAAGTCTATTATCACAGGCAGGTCTGATTCCTCAACCTCTGATTTGAAATTGTCCTTGTTCAGTGTAACTATAGTCATTTTACAGTACCTCCATGTTTTGATGGACTGTTAGAAAACAAGGTTGTATTTAAATGCACCTGAGTGCATAGGAAATCGGGCTGAAAATATCAGTACTGGTTTTATATAAATAATAGGGTTAGCATCTGCAGTTCAATTTTGATTTTTTCTTGAAGGTGCAGGAGAAATTTTTTCATATCACGGCGGCTGGTCCGGCTTAAGCACGGCGCTGGGGGCGCCTGCCGAACCAGCGCCATGAAAAAATTTCTGCTTGAGTAGCCCTCCGGGCTGGCTTGCTGCACTGGAAGGAAGATATGCAACACAAGAAAAAATCCAGCCACGGCGAGAT
>CAZPXC010000042.1:0-14248 GCA_964590935.1 uncultured Methanosarcinales archaeon | reverse complement strand
CACATTGATCATCGCAAGAAGCATGGCAAGGACAAACCCCGTGACCGCTAGCAGGATGAATTTCCCGCCGAACGATATTATGGAGTTGACATCAACGGCTGTCCCGCCGAATGCATCGGTCTTGTAATATATATCCTCAGACTGGAACGATACGCAGGCAGTGTTTACACAGCTGCCCTGGTAACAGAGCCTTGCAGAGCCCACACAGCTGTATCCATAACAGTCATCGTATGTTACGCAGTCGATGGAATAGGCAAATGGGATAAGCAGGATAAATATCAAAAGCAGCCTCTTTTTCATTGATAGAATATGTAATAGAATCATATTTAAATATGATTGTTCCTGAGTGGGAATTAATTCTTATCCAGGCAGTTATTTGCAAACCGAAAAGTATTTAAATCAATATATTACTGAAACACAGAGGTGGTGGATTAATGCATAAACATAGGTTATTGCTGGTGATGGCCCTCATTCTTGTCTTGGGATTGTCCGCTGTCCAGGCAAGCTTTACTGTTGATGTCGTCCCTGTCAGGGACAAGATCCTGCCTGGCGAGGTCGCAGTTTTCAACGTCACTGTATCCAACACAGGCAAGACCGCTGAAGAGCTCAGCTATAAGCTTGTCGAGGATCCCTCATGGAGCGTCATAACAAACCCTATTTTCCATCAGACCTCTCTGAAGGTGCCTGTCGGCGAGAACAGGACGACACAGATACTTCTCACGCCTGACAAGAGCATCGAATACGGGCAGAGCTATGACTACAATTTCAAGATAGCCTCCAGCGTATCCCATATCGAAAAACAGATCATCCTTTCCCTTTTCGTGAAAAGCCCGAACAAGCTCACGAACTATGTCCCAATTGTCGGTATAGATGCTGATGTCAATTCCGAGCTCGACCCGAGGAACAAGGCAGAGCTGTACATGACGGTCACCAACTTTAATCCCCTGAACATCACAAGCCTCCTCGTCAGCGTAGTATCCGAGGTAAACCCGGGCAACAACAGGGTATTCAATATCACCCTCCCCGGCCTTGCGAAAAAGGAGCTGAACATGAGCCTTAGCTATGACCCGCTCCAGAAGCCGGTCAAGGAGAAGATAACGATAACCTACTCGGTGCCTGCCAGGAACAAGACATTCGCTCCTGAAACAAAGGATATTCAGATACTGCCCTATGCCGAGATACACAAGAACACTGTGCCGCATGAGTATTTCCTAAAAAAGGTACAGGACATCAAGGTGTTCAACGACGGCAATGTCAACAAGCAGGAGGATGTCAGGGTAAAGACATCCCTTTTCAAGCAGATCTTCACGAGCGAGGAGCCGGCGGCGCAGATCGTAAAAGAAGGTGGTTTCAGATATTATTCATGGCCTCTGGTGCTTGCGCCCCAGGAATCAAAAGAGATTACTATAACTGAGAACTACAGGCCGCTCTTCATCATATTCGTCGTCCTGGTCGTGGCATTCGGGCTTTACAGGATCTTCCGCAGCCCTGTGGTCATCAAGAAAGAGGCCCACAGGATGAAAAAGGCCGATGCTGAGGAAGAGATATCCATGATGAAGGTCCAGATCCACATAAAGAACAGGACAGGGAAGATCATCGAGAACCTCAATGTTGTCGACAAGATACCGCACATCGCGGTCCTTGACAGGGATTTCCCTGTGGGGACACTGCAGCCGAGCAAGATAATCAAGCATGAGAAAAGGGGCTCGATAATAAAATGGGTCATACCTGAGCTGGAGGCCTATGAGGAGAGGATAATAACATACAACCTCAGTTTCAAGCTCAAGATAATCGGCGGGATCAGGCTGTCCTCAGCAATGGTCAAGTACAAGAACAGGATAAACAGGTTCTCAAAGTCCTACTCGAACAGGATCTCTGCCCGTTAATCAATAAGTTTTTATATTCGTTTTACCGCGGTTTCTGGCATCTTGAACAAAAAAACGAGGATTCTCATAATAATTATAGCTGTTATACTTGTTCTCAGCATAGCCTTCTATGAACTGAACATATCGCTTAAGAATCCTCAGGAGGTCAGGGATTATGTTCAGGGCTTTGGGGCATTCGGCCCTCTTATCATCATACTGCTCATAATAATGGAGGTCATAATTGCTCCTATCCCCGGCGTGATAATCGCCATCGGCTCAGGATATGCGTTCGGCGCTCTTAAAGGAACGCTGTATTCATATATTGGAAACATCATCGGCACATCCATTGCCTTTGCGCTGTCAAGGCATTTCGGCAGGCCTCTTGTAAAGAAGCTGGTAAAAGAGGAAAAACTGAACTACTATGACCGTTTCTTCAGGGAAAAGGGCGTCTACGGCCTCTGGTTCGTTTATATCTTCCCGCTCTTTCCTACTGACATAATCAGCTTTGTGACCGGCCTTTCCAGCCTCAGGTTCAGGAGGTTTATCAAGATCGTCCTGATAGGCTATATCCCGAACATGCTCTTGCTCAATTATTTCGGCGACAGCATCCTTGTCCATGGCTTTGGCACGACCACCATACTTATCGGCAGTTTCTTCCTGTTTGCCTCGCTCCTGGCATTCCTGTTTGTGTACAAAAAGAAAACCATTTAAAGTGCCGGAGGCTTCGCTCACCCATGCATTACACTATCCTTGACTGCTATACAGACGAGCCTGCCGGCCTTGGGGTGCCTCCTTATATAGGCACCTATCCAAGGTATATCGCAGGAAAGCTGATATCAGAGGGGCATCTTCCTGATTATCTCACTGTTGACGACCTGAGGCTCTTTTCGGGAAAGACCAGCAGCAACAGGCATAAGACAGACATCAGGACATACAACCTGACAGGGAAGGACACAGCATCCATCCTTGCAAAGACAGATGCTTTAATCGTCATATGCGGTGTGCATGTCCCGGGCAAGTACCTTTCAGCGATGCCGGCAACAATGCATGAGGTATCCGGGCTGGTAAAGGGGCTAAGATGCAGAAAGCTGCTTGCCGGGCCTGCAGCTACAGTGTTCGGGACAAGGCTCGAGGGCGGGAAAAAGGCTGAGAGGCCAGTCCAGGGGATATTTGACGGGACGCTTGACAGTGTTTTCAGCTATGATGATACCAGCGGATTTTCTGTAAAAGGGGCAGTCATTGTAAAGCAGATACCCTATCTTCTTATAGCAGAGATCGAGACAGCCAGGGGCTGCAGCAAGAAAGTGCCGTGCAGCTTCTGCACAGAGCCTCTGAAAAACAGGCTGGAGTTCAGGAAGACAGAGGACATAATAAGTGAGGTAAGGGCACTGCGTCAGCATGGCATCAGGCATTTCCGGCTGGGAAAGCAGTCAGATCTTTTCAGCAGGGATACAAAGAGCCTTAAGCAACTGCTGTCAGGGATACGAAATATAAGAGGCATAAAGACCCTGCACATAGACAACATCGACCCTGCGCATGTGACAGAGGAAAAGGTCAAGATTGTCGTTAAATACTGCACAGAGGGGAATGTCGCTGCTCTGGGCATAGAGACCTTTGACAAGGATGTGATAAGGGTCAACAGGCTGAATTCATCCCCTGAGATGAGTATGAGAGCAATCAGGGTAATAAATAAATACGGCTCTGGAAGAGGCCCAAACGGCATGCCGCGTTTTTTGCCTGGCATAAACATCCTGTTCGGGCTCAGGGACGAATCCAAGAAGACCCATGAGGCAAACATGCGCTACCTAAAGCAGATACTCGACCAGGGGCTTCTTGTAAGGAGGATAAATGTCAGGCAGGTTGCAGTATTTCCAGGGACAGCTTTATACAACGACTGCGGTGACAGGTTTATCAAGAAAAATAAACGCTATTACTGGAAATGGCGCAACGACATAAGGCAGAACATCGATAACCCGATGCTGAAAAAGATTTTGCCAGTAGGCTCTGTGCTGAAGGGTGTCCGGATGGAGATATACGACGGCAACACCACGTTCGGGAGACAGTTAGGAACATACCCTCTGGTAGTAGGTGTTAAAGAGAGGCTTGGGATCGGAAAATCCTATGACGTGGAAGTGGTCGGGCATATGCTCAGAAGCATCACCGCAAAGGTTTTATAGACAGCATAATTTCTATCCACAATGATACAAAAGATCACAGGGCTTGGCTATGAAGAGCCGACCGACTATAACGAAGTGCCTGTACCAAGGTTTCTTCGAAAGGACGTTGTCAAGATTGCCCTGAGCGGCCTTTATCATGGTATGATGTCTACCGAAACAGAGTACGAGTCTAATGCTGACGGGGTCCGTCTAAGAAGCTACACTGTCTGGCAGAGATCATGCTGCGACCCTCATGACGACTCAGGAAATATAAACACCCTCAGCGCATTACTGTTCAGCAAGAAGGATGGGATTGCAGCATATATCTGGCGCCCTGACCTTGCCCACATATTTGGACGCGCGTCATCCGAGAGATTCTGGACAGATTCAAGGGATATCAGAAAGGACATAGAAAATAGAGGGGGTGACCTGATAGACCGTGTTTACGAGGCAGTGAAAAGATACGAAGGGATCAATGTAGTCCAGTTGACGAAAGTTGATACCTCTGGATAAGATCCTATTTAAAAACTGATACTTCTATTTTTGATGATGCAACAGAAATTTTTCAGGTAAAATTAAATCTGAAAACTTAACTCATGACCAGCGAAAGCTTTATAAATTATCTGCTTTTGCTCTGGATTACATCTACGCCTCAGTAGCTTAGGCGTGTTTAATGCAAATTAGCACGGAGCAATAGGTAGAGCGTGCGGCTGTTAACCGCAAGGTCGACAGTTCGAGTCTGTCCTGAGGCGTATATTTTTCTAATCAAAAATATTAAATAATAAATCCAGTTTTATCTTTTTATGGACTATCCAAAGGACTCGCTGCTGAACCCCAACAGCACCAGGATAATAAGGTCATATAAGGTTCTTCAAAGCCTGAAAAGGCTGAACAGGGGGTATCTTGCATCACCTAACCCAGGCAGGCCTGACGGGACAGGAAGATACAACATATTCTGGCTGAGGGACATAATGTATGCGACTTATGCAAATGAGTACATCGGCAACATGAAGGAGATGATCCAGAGCTATGAGCTTGTCATGACCATAATGATGAAGTACAAGAACAAGATATGCGATGCTATAAGGAAGATGCCAAGGACCGGCTCTGCGCTCCATGCAAGATATCACCCGAACACCCTGGAGGAGCTCTCTCCTGACTGGGGGCATCATCAGCTGGATGTGCTCGGCCTGTTTCTTTATAAGACCGGAGACCTGATAAAAAAGGGGCATGAGGTTATCAAGACAAGAGACGAGAGGGAGCTGATAATGGAGATAATCCAGTATCTCTTCACTTACAGGTGGGAGACCCATCCTGACTATGGCATGTGGGAAGAGGGGCCTGAGCTGCATTCATCCTCGCTTGGCGCAGTGCTTGCAGGGCTGACCATGTGGTTCGATGACGGGTACTATGATTACAAGTATCCTCATAAGATAGATCTCTTTAAGATTGTGGCTGTCTCTGAAAGATATTTTGACACTGGCAGGGATGAGCTATACAAGCTGCTTCCCCATGAGTCCAAATCAAGGGACTGTGATTTTGCACAGCTCTCGCTTATCTGGCCGTATAACATAGTAGATGAGGATATGAAAAAACAGATTACAGATAATGTCGAAAAAAGCCTTGTAAGAGGTCATGGTGTGATAAGGTACAAGGGTGATAGGTATTTTAATTCTGATCCAGGAAATACTGCCGGCAATGAGGCCCAGTGGCCCCTCGGCCTGGCATGGCTGGCGATCGTGCACAACAAACAGGCACAGTGGCGCTCAGATGACCTTAGCCATGCGCTGGGCCATCTTAAAAAGTCAAAAAGCTACATCCTGCAGATGGACGGGCTGATGATAAAGGGCGCGATCCCAGAGATCTACTCAGCAGGCAGGCCCAATGAGAACACGCCGTTGTCCTGGGCGCACAGCTTCCATATCATCGCATTGCAGTCTTTCCTTAATTCGGTTGAGGCATTAAGGAAAAAGCACAATATCGAGATCTCAGATGAGCTGGAAGTTCTCAAGTGAAATTTCTTGTGAAAAACCATAATTTTTATAAACAAACTGCGTTTTCGAGTTAACAATCGGGCCCGTTGCATAGTCTGGCTAGTGCGCACGACTGATATCAGGACTGCGTCCTGGAACCTCCAGGACAGGACCTGTAGGTAATCGTGAGGTCCGGAGTTCAAATCTCCGCGGGCCCATCTTTTCTAAAGCTACGATTTGAACATGCTCGAGAATCAAAGATTCTCGGCACCCATCGTTCGCTACGCTCACTCTGGGAATCTCCGCGGGCCCATTCTAAAACCTATAGGCGATTTCAAATATTCGGTTTGATAAACCGATGTTTGTATGGATATATCGGTCTGGTAAACCAAATATTTATAAATAAATGACTATTTCTGATAATAATGGATAAAGAAACACTAAAGGATATCATACTAAACCAAAAAAGAACGAAAACTGATATGGTTCCAAGGAGACTATCTAATGTTATCAATAAATACGAGAACACACCATTCATAATGATAATCTCTGGTGTACGGAGATGCGGTAAATCCACATTAATATATCAACTCTGGAATGAAAAGGCCTATTATGTCAATTTTGATGATGAGAGATTTGTGGATTTTTCAATAACTGATTTCCAGCCCTTATATGATGTCTTGATTGAATTATTCGGAAACAGAGAGGTTTTTCTCTTTGATGAAATACAAAACATCCCCGGATGGGAAAGATTCGTAAGAAGGCTTCATAATGAAAGAAAAAAAGTGTATGCGACTGGTTCAAATGCCACAATGTTAAGCAAGGAACTAGGTACACACCTAACAGGAAGGCACATATCATTGTCATTATATCCATTTTCTTTTTCTGAGTATCTCGATTTCAGGAACATTAAAATAAAGCCTCAAACAGCCAGAGATAAAAGCATCATAAAGAATGCCTTTAATGATTATCTTGCATCAGGAGGATTTCCAGAATTTCTCCAAACAGGCAAAGAAGAGTATTTAAAATCTGTTTTTGAAAATATTCTTTATCGGGACATCATAGCAAGGTATAAACTGCCTTCTGAAAGATCGATAAAGGAAGTGGCCATTTATGTCGCAGGGAATATAGGTAAGGAATTAAGTTTTAACACATTGAAGAAATTGACAGGACTCACCAGTACAACAACAATAAGAGAATATTTCGAATACCTTGAAAATTCTTATCTAGTATTCCTAATAAACAGATACAGCCCCTCGCTTAAAAAACAGATATATTACAATAAAAAAGCATATATTATTGATACAGGGATTGCATCAGTACTCGGATTCAGAACAAGCAAGGATGCAGGGAGAATCCTAGAAAATACTGTATACCTCGCATTGAGAAGAAAGCATGATGATATATACTTCCATAAGGAAAAGAAAGAATGTGATTTCCTGATAAGGGAAAAAGGAAGAATCATCAATGCAATACAAGTAACTAAGAATCTTTCAAATAAAAACAATAAAAGAGAATTATCTGGTCTGAAAGAGGCTATGAAGATGCATAAATTAAAGCAAGGTATTATACTAACAGACAATCAGGAAGACATTCTAACTGAAGGGGATATAAAAATTGTTGTTAAACCAGTATGGAAGTGGCTGCTTGAGGAAGACACTTGACGATGAGTTACAGCTGTTTTTGCTTATTGTAATCCTTTATGAATATTTAATAAATCATTGAATAATAATTTTATAAAATTATTATCTCCGCGGGCCCATTCAACACTTATAACTGCATCATCTTTTCTTGTATATATTGTCATGATGGTCATAATCCAGAAAAGAAACAAAGTCCTTTGACCTATCATAAGAAAAAACAAGGACAAAATGACCGATATGGACCCTTTTTGAATCTTTCATATCATGCCTAAGGTTCTTGTAATGTTCTATGTCACCTGAGGCGATAATTTCATCAATTTTTTTCAAAACAGTCTCATAAGACCTTTTGTCTTTTTTTGATAACCTGGCAAGAATCTTATACAACGCGGGTTTTATCTCAAATTCACGCATTCTTTATGCTTTTCCTTAAGCCGCTGACAGTCCTGAACCTCATCCCTTTCTGCCCTTTGATCTTCTGAAGCTTCTCAATATATTCAGGCCTGAGTTCAGGCTCTAGGATATGTTGCTCATACTGGTTTGCCATCATATCTATGGCTTCACTCTTGTCCTTCAGGCCGAACTTAGCTTTCACCACGTTCAATACCCTGTTGGTATGATCCTCGATATCTATTATCGCCTGCACCATAATATCACCTTAATATGGTATTAATACCATATTAATATTTAAATGTTTTGGTCTTTGCTCTGGACCATCAGTCTGGACCTGTGAGAATGGGCCTCTCTCGCAATATTTAAATACTAAACTATCTACTTTACCCTGAAAATATATCCTAGAGGGGGTGGATAAGGATGGAGAAGAAAAAAACTGCATGGGACAAAGATCCTACATGGGATGAGATCGGAAAGGCTATCGGGATGAAGATGGAGAAGAAATACGGGACCGAGGGATGCGGGCCCTGGAAGACGAAGATGAAGCATCATGTGCATAAGCACGGATGCGGCGGGGCCTTTTACGGGATCGGCTTTATCGGTGCCGTGGTATATTACATCTCGACCGCCAGCGGATTCTGGATGGGTGTGCTTGGAGTGCTGAAAGCGCTTGTCTGGCCTGCCTTCCTTGTTTACAGCGCCATGAAATACCTCGGGATGTGACAAGATGGCCATAAACAGGGAGTGGCACCTGAAGAACAGGAGGCCGAAAAACGCCTCTTTTGAAGAGAGGGTCAGATGGCACAGGGAGCATAACAGGAACTGCGGCTGCCGGCCCGGTTTTCCCAAAAAGCTGGTCGAGGAGATGAAAAAGAAGGGCATGAAGCAATGGCATACAAGAAGAAAACCTCAAGGAAAAAGCTGAGAGACTCTAAAGGCTATCCCAAGGTAGAGAAGATAAAGCCCAAGCAGGAAAAGGTATGGGGAAAAGGAACAATAGTCATCCCTGCGCCGATAGAGGTCGATGAGATTATACGGGCTGTGCCGAAGGGAAAACTGATCACTATAAACCTTATCCGGAGCAGGCTTGCCAAGAAGCATGGTGCGACGATTGCCTGCCCGATATGCACAGGTATCTTCTGCAGCATCTCTGCCCAGGCTGCTGAAGAGGACAGGCTGGAGGGGAAAAAGGATATCGCCCCATGGTGGAGGGTGCTCAAGGAGAAGGGAGAGCTAAACCCAAAATACCCCGGCGGAGAGCTGAACCATAAGCGATTGCTGGAAAAAGAGGGGTTCAGGGCGATACAGAAGGGCAAGAGGTATCTTGTCGAGAATTATGAGAGGTATCTTGTCAGTTTTCCTGGGTGACATTCTTATTGCTTCTTTTCAAAGACCAGGAATTCCATTTCCCTGTCAGGGGTAAATTTGTGAGATGCCGTGACCAGCTTTCCATCCTGGACCGCAACATTTGATGGAAAATGCATCCTGCTGTCGGTTATCTCATCGACCTTTTTCTTTGTTTTCGGGTCATAGAGCATGATCCCCCTGGCCTTGGATATGTACAAAAGGCCTTCATGATATACCATCCAGGAATTATGCTTCTCTACTGTCATCTCATCCTCTTTCCTGCCTTCCTTATCGTAAAAAAAGACTTTCCCTTCCTGGTCGATATTAGATAACAATAGCGCCACATAGCTGTCTATGCCGCATATCTTGTATATGAACGACTGATGCCCGACCTTAGGATAGTCAGAAACATCCTCGGTTATGTCCCTTACGATCTTGACACCGTCGAACCTATGGCTAAAACCAAGAGTATCGCTTTTGTACGAGTCCGGCTGCCCTTCCCAGGGCTGCAGCTTGACCAGTGCCGGGAGGAAATTGGTCGCGCCCCACATCTCCCTTCCGATGACCGCGATGTCCCTTACAGGGCCGTATCTCCATATGTTCCCCCGGAAATGGCCTACAAGAGAGTTCTCATCATCTATGACATAGCCTTTGCTCCCGTCAGATGTTGCAAACAGGTATCCCTCATGGCATGCCACCCCCCTGATACATAAGGAGTGCTTATCTGACAGGTCTATATGGCCAAGATGTTTTTTTTTGATAAGGTCCACAGTATGTATCTGGCTCTTCTCAGAATCCGTGATGAGCGCAGATTCCAAACCCTGCTCCAGTATGATCGGCGCTCCTAGGTATGCACACTTGTCCACACCGATTTCGGACGGCCTTATTATATCTGTAAGCTGGTATTGCATCTCATCTGGTATTTATAGCTAATTTTTAAAGATTTCTGTCATCACTATTGTTTAATGGTGATATATTGATTTTAGAAAAGATCTCCTACTGTGTCATCGCCATGACACCGATGCCCAGTGCATCATCCGCGGTCATGCGTGAGAAAAATCTTATCGCTTCCCAGTATTTTCTGTTGGAATGCATGTATCCCCTCATAGGGTAGCCCTTCTTCATCTCCTGGAACCGTTCGAGGACCTCCAACCCAAACCATTTAATACTCCATCAACATCTCAACAAATAAAATGGAAAAGATAGGAGACAGCATAAAAAAAGCCGTACTTAAGTTCTTCATGTTAGACATACCAAGCTTTAAAAAATTAGTGATAAAAAAAGAAGTGATAGAAGATATGATGCAGTTCGCGAAGATAAAGCATCCGCAGGAGTTCATCGCGATAATAGACGGGAAGGTTAAAGACAACATCTTAACAATAGACAGCATATATTACCAGTCGTTCGTGTCGTCTGAGAACAGTGCGGTGATGAACACTTTCTTCCCGCCGGCTACGAGGGGTGTGGGCTCTGTTCACAGCCATCCATCGTCAAATACAAGGCCTTCAAGGGCTGACCTGCAGTTCTTCGGCAAGAGGGGGATTGTGCATCTCATAATAGGCTACCCTTATGAAGAGAACAGTATAGCGGCGTATGACCTGGACGGCAACAGGATAGATTTCGAGATAAGATAGACAATTACCTGTATCTTCTCGTGGCAAAAAATCCATAGCCTGCAGCAAGCAGGCAGGCAGCTCCGCCAAGCATTATCGGGACCCTGCCGCCCATGATGTCAGCCATCCCTCCCAGCATAGGGCCGCCTATGAGCCTTGTCCCGCCAAGGACCACTGTCTGGAGCGCAAGGACGCGGCCGTGCATCGACTTCTTGCCCTCGACCTGGATGATGGCTGTGGTCGCGGTCATGTAGAGGAGGCTTGCCATGCCGACAAAAAAGACGACGATGCCTGCAGTGATGACACCTGGCATGAAGGCAAGCACCATCATGGTCAGGCCAAAAAGCCCTGCACCAATTATAATATGTTTCATCTTCACCAAAGCCCGGCCCGCGACGATCATCGCGCTTGCCACAGCCCCGAGGCTGAAGACAGAGTAAAGGATGGTAAATGCAGTGTCAGAGCTGTGCAGTGAATCCGTGACAAACAAGGGCAGGGATACGCTCAGGTTGTAGGCGAACATTCCCACAGCAATCATCATCAGGAAGCTCGTGAAAAGCAACGGCTGCGACCTGAGATAAGCAAGGCCCTCGCGCACACTGCCCCTTTCCTTCCTGGCAGACTTATAAAGCTCGCCAGGCCTCATCATAAACAGGCAGAAGAGGACGACGATATAGCTCAGGCCGTCAAAGGTGAAGCCCCAGCCATAGCCCAGGGTGATGATGACAAGGCCTGCAAGAGCGGGGCCGAATGTCCGGGAGATGTTGACTATGGCGCTGTAGAGCACAACTGCATTGGGTATGTCCTCTTTTGGCACCATCTCGCTGACAAAGGACCTTCGCAACGGGTTGTCGAACGCAAGGAAGATGCCCCCTGCAAGGGCAAGAGCATAAAGCCCTATAAGCGGTGGGTCAGGCATGAACGCAAAGACGGCAAGGCCGAAGGACTGGAGCATCTCCAGGCTCTGCGTAAGCATAAGAAGCCGCCTCTTGTCATAGCGGTCAGCCACAGAGCCAGCATATGCAGACACGATGAGCATGGGGCCGAAGGCGCATGCAGTCAAAAGCCCTACAGCAAATCCGCTTCCTGTGATCTTCAACACTAAAAGGATTAGCGCCACATTGGTCATCCAGTTGCCGGTATTTGAAATCATCTGGCCGATGAAGAACAGGCGGTAGTTACGGTTTCTGAGCGAACGGAATGTGTGCATCTGGCAAAAAAAACAGAGGTCATTAATATATTTAATTGGCGATGCTGCAGATATGAAGAAGAGAATGGCAGTTGATCCCGAACCAGCAGCCAATGTATGGAAAAATTTCAGTGGCACAATTAAGATAAGGGTACATTGTGTTTAATGCTGAACAGATAAGTGATACTAATAAAAAAACCGAAAGTGTTTTATTGGATATGAAAAGCAACTATAAAAAAATGAAAAGATCAAACATCATCACAGGAATCGCGATTATTTACCTGGTAGCCATCTTCACGTTGTTTGTCATGAGCGCACAGGGGCTTGGCGATATCTATGATAAGGCAGGCATAAAAAACGATGCATTCCTGCACATACTCGCCTTTTTCATACTTGCATTCCTTCTGAGGCTGATGTTCACAGCAAGGAAGGTAAGGAGGCCACTGCTGTTATCGACAATAATTTCAATATCAGCAGCAGGCATCATCGAGCTCATCCAGCATATGCTGCCATGGAGGCATGCAACTTTCCATGATGTTGCGCTACACCTTACAGGTATCGCAGCATATGTTGTGATAGACCTCTTCATCCCCTGGAAAAAAGATAAGGCTGATTAACTCCCAACATGATGTCGTTTCCTGCATTCCTTTCCTGATCACTTTCCGTTAGTGTCATAGCTTTTCAGGGCCTTCATTCCAATCGACTCTTCCTTATGGGTGCTTTTCTGGACCTCCTTTTGCATCTTACTCAGGGGTGGGTTCAATTCAAGATCACCATTATCCATCTTTTCTGAAGAATAATCTTCATGTGGAGGATTATTTTTTTCTCCAAGAACCTCCTCCTTACGCATCTTACTCAGGGGTGGGTTTAGTTCAGCATCATCATCCTTCATATTTTCCGATGGATGGGCTTCACATGGCCAATTTTTCCTGTCAGGCCAATAAAAACCGATATCATCTACCAGAGTTTTTTCCTTATCATTTCTCCGGAGCTGCTGCTGGGCAGTCTCGATGTTTTTCCGGTAAATCTTTTCATCCGGGTTTATCGATGTAGCCTTCCAGAACATCCCAAGCGCGTCTTTGTACTTTCCCTGTTTGTAATAGACGACACCGAGATAATTGTATGCAGTATCCATCCGCGGATCCAGTTCGATCGCTTTCTTGTATTCGGCTATTGCATCATCGTAGTATCCATTTCTATGGTATGAATCAGCCTGAAGAAGGTGTGATTTGGAATCTCTGGCACATATTAACCAAGCCCTTCCCATCCTCTGCATGAGCTTGGTATATCCTTTCTGCGCTCCGATCAGAACATAGTACCTATCCGACCTCATCTGGTCTTTGATGCTGTCTAACCTGATTCTTTCATCCTTCGTGATCCTGCCGTCAGCGAGCATCGAATCCAGTTCAGTGCTGTATTTTTCCAGGTTCTCTGTCGCCTGTATCTCTTCTGATTTAGAGCTCTCTATCCTTCTGTCTATGATCACAGGCTTTGCCATGTATAACGCCATAACCCCAAATCCTGCAATCGTCAGCCATCTAAAAACGTGGACCTTCCTACGTGGCCTGTATCTCTTGAGCGCAATCAGCTTTTTTTCAAGCGGGGATTCCATCTTGCCTGTTCTCATACCCTGTGTAATGCCTTTAATCTATATAAATATTATGTATTTTAGTACTTACAGATAGTAAAATAAATGATCCAGAATACAATACTTCTAGGCCCTGCTGTATGCCGGCTTAAACACCGGCCCGGCAATCCTTTTTACGCGCTCATATATCCTCTTGTAGAGGGGCTTTTGGGCGATGCCCTGCTCGTCAAGGAAATCCTTGAGGCCCTCTTTTATTATATGTTTCTTCATCACCCTCTGAGCTGAGCGCAGGTCCACCATCGGTCCGAGAACAGGCAAAAACCATGCAAGGGCTCTTGTGCCGGCCCATTCCATAAGCCCGTAGAAGTCCCCTGACCTTGCTACGTACTTGTACATCTTGGGCAACTCAACTATTGTCTTGACAGCGAGAAGCCCGGCCTGATAAAGCCCGAAACGGTCAAAGGGCGTCACCTTGTATATATGA
>CAZPXC010000041.1:0-14308 GCA_964590935.1 uncultured Methanosarcinales archaeon | reverse complement strand
CTTTATGACCAGATTGTAAATAAGAAACAACATTTACAAAATATTGTTAAGGTTGGTTTCATCTCATTTTTGATTGTACTGTTTTTTGCTGTGTTTGGTATGATTTTAAGTTATTTTGGTATTAATTTGGACTTTCTTTTTCAACCCGCATCTAATAAAGTTTCGTCTATTCTGCAAAGATCCGGACAACTTGTATCATTTCTTATTATTTATTTTCCGATGTTACTACTTTATTATCTAAAAGAAACAAAATTATATAAGAAATTAATTTATTTGTTATTTTTGATTATTACAATTATTGTCATGTTGGCAACCGGTTCAAGGACAGGTGTCATTCTTCTATTTTTTTCAACAATTTTATTATTTTTTATTTTTTCCAGTAGGAAATATACGAAATCACTACTCAAGATTATTTTTGTGATAGTCACTATCATGTTAATCTTTATTCCGATTTTAACAAGCCTGGTCCCTATAGATAGAGCAATATCTATTTTCAATATGAATCTTAATCTCAATGAGGTTAGTCAACCAAGATATCAACAATTGTTTGTGTGGAAATCTTCTGTAATAAATAATCCACTCATTGGTGTTGGTACCGGAAACAGTTATGATGTGACACGTATCTATGTTCCTGAAGCTCAAAAAAACTGGCAGATTCATAATACTTTTCTGGCTGTTTGGGCTGAAAATGGATTCTTTGCCTTTCTAACAATATTCTTTTTCTTTTTATTAATATTAAAAAAAAGCATTCTTTCTCTTATAAAACATTTTGGCGTTTATTATGAATACGCGGTTATATTTTTTGTTGCTTATGTTTCTCTTCTTATATATAACCTTCTGAGGTTTGGATTAAGGCAGAAATATTTTTGGTTTATAATGGGAATGATTGTTGTTTTAACTAATTTTTCCTTAAAACAAAAAAAAGCAAATAAAATAATAAAATGAAAATTGCAATAATATCAAAAAACTATAGGCCTCCTTGGAATGAGGGTGTCAAAAATCTTACAAAAGAACTTGTATATTTTCTAAAATTGAAAAAAAATATTGTCAATGTTATCACAACCAGAAATGTTAATGAAAATATTTTTTCATTTGTTAGACATATTGTTAAAAGAATAAATTATTTGAATCCCGATATTATTTTTTATTTTTCAAGTATGTCTCCTGTTCTCGGGTTAAAAACTTACTTTATTAAAAAAGCAACAAGAAAACCTTTAATCTTGTTTATAACTGGTAAAAGAAAAGTCATATTTGGATATCATGTTTTATTGAAGTACGATAAAATTTTGGTTAATTGTAATTTTCTGAAACAATATTTTAATGATTCTTCATTAATATATCCTTTTATTAGAACAGAATCTAAGAATTATAAAAATGTTAAGAAAGAAAATATTGTACTTTTTTTGGGGGCATTTGAAAAGAGCAGAGGAGTCGAATATTTACTACGGGCAATATCTAGGATAAAGAACATTCCCAATTTAAAACTGTTAATTGCATGGAATAAATATGGTAAGAATTACATTAAAATTACCAGATTAGTTAATAAATTGCAGATTGCTTCAATTACAAAGATTTATGGAAGTATTGATACTAGCAAATTTTACTCTATAGCGAAATTAACAGTGATACCAAGAGTAAGTGAAGAGAGAATGAGCTTTCCTTTAAGAATAATTGAATCCTTTAGTTTTAATACTCCAGTCATTGCATCAAATATTCTAGGGTTACCTGAGGCTGTTGGAAATGCTGGAATTTTGGTTAAACCAAAAGATGACTTGGCTCTGAGCAGGGCGATAAAAACAGCATTAATAGACAAAAATATATATAATAAACTGGTTTCAAATTGTAAAAAACAATTAAAAATCTTTGACAGAAGGAAAAATCTTGAAAAACTATATGCGGTGCTTGAAAATGAGCGTAAGAAAATTTTATAATCAAATAGCAAAAGATTATGATAGGTTAAGATTCAATAAAAAATACTTGATTAAGATAGATGCACTAGAAAAAAATTTTATTTTGAAATCAGTAAAAATGAAAAATGTGCTTGAAGTTGGTGTTGGAACAGGAAGATTTATGAAGCTATTGGTTTCAAAATGTGATAAGTTGACAGTAATTGATTTTTCAGAATTTATGCTTAAAAATTCTTGGAAAAAACTTACTACAGAAGAACGGAAAAAAGTCAATTTTATTAAAATGGATCTTTTTGACCTTCCTCAACTTGACTTATATGGCCACTTTGATTCAATAGTTTGTATGAGAGTTCTTCCTCATGTGGAGAATCAGAAAAAAGCTCTTAAGATATTGGCTGGATGCATTACCAAAGATGGTAACTTGATTTTTGATTTTTGGAATAATCACTCCTTATATTATCTTGGTAGAAAAATGTTTGGAAAGAAATCAAGGGTTTTCACAAAGTATATTTCATTTAAAGAAGCCAAAAAAATTATTCAAGATGCAAAACTAAAAATAGATGATTTCATAATTTGGGATATCCCTTTATTTTATATGAAAATTCTTCATCTATTGGAAGAAACACCATTAGGTGGTTACGGTTATGGGATGATTTTCAAATGTGAAAAATGAAAACCAAAATCCTCCACATAATAACCCGCTTTACCAAAGGCGGAGCTGATGAAAACACAAAATTAACCTGTTTAGGCCTCAATAAAGATAAATATAATGTTTATCTGGCATTTGGCAACGAGTATGATAAGGAAGAGGTAAATGAGGTTAAAAAGAGCAACATAAAAACAAGGTGTTTTCCCATGCTCAGGCATCTTAATCCTGTAAGTTCATTATTGTCTTTGATTCCCGTTTATTTATACATCAAGAAAAACAGGTTTACAATAGTCCATACACATTCAACAGAGGCCGGCCTGATCGGAAGGCTGGCTGCGATATTTGCCCGTGTGCCCATTATCATACATACTGTTCATGGTTCTCCTTTTTCAGAGACCAGGCCATATCTTGTTAACTTTCTCACATTAATCGGGGAAAGAACAGTTGCCAAAAAAACAACAAAAATAATTTCAAACGCCGACATTCTTACAAGAGAGTATCTGGACAGGTCAATCGGCACAGGGAAACAATATGTGACAATACGCAGCGGCATTGATCTGGAAAGGTTCAAAGATGCCAGGATCATAAAAAAGATAAGAGACAGAGCAAAATTCAACGTGCTTATGGTAAGCAGAATAACCGAAGGGAAAGGCTTTGATGAGCTTATTGAAGCAGCCAATATATTAAAAAACAAGGATATACATTTCTTTGTTGCAGGCGAGGGAGACCTATTTGACTATTACAGGAAAAGATCAAAAAGCATAAGCGAATATATCACCTTTCTCGGATTCCGGAAGGACATTTCCAGTCTGCTAAAGTCTTCTGATGTCTTGGTATTGCCCTCTTACAGAGAAGGAACACCTAGAGTGATAACAGAGGCGATGGCAGCATCAATACCAGTAATCGCAACGAACATTGGAGGGATACCTGAACAGGTAGAAGACAATAAAACCGGCTTTCTAATATCAATAAAAAATTCAAAGTTACTTGCAGAAAAAATCCTATACCTGCTAAAAAACCCGGAAAAAGCAAGGGAGATGGGAATGAGCGGCTATAGGAGAGTAAGCGAATTCTCAAAGGAGAAGATGCTAAGGGATATTGATAAGCTATATTCAGATTTGCTTCATAGCCTTAAAAGGAGGTAATGCCCCTGTCTCATTGTTCAGGAAATTGTCAAGCTCGATCAGTTTCTGCACTAGTTGAAGAGACTTGTTTAGCTTATATAGCTGAGCCCTGCCAATATTCCTGTTCTTGATGATTATCCTGCTTTTTACAAGCTCGTTCCAGAACCCATCCAGTGTCGCTCTTGATATTCCGGTCTGCTCAGCAATGTCTGACTTACAGTAGTCAAGCTTATCATTGTCCAGCAAAAAGTCCAGCACAAGTATCCTTGGCGAACTTCCGAATGTCCTGACAAATTTTGTCTTTTGCATCTTTTACTGCATAAACCATTAATTATATTTAAATGTATTGTTTTTATACTTTAAATGTATGTTTTTTATCCAATAATCCTCTGCTGACTTAAAATTTTGTCTATTTCGCGTTTCTTATGCAATGCCAGCGAGTACCTGAATTCTGATTTGATTCCTGGTTTCTCCAACAGAAAAACATAAAAATACAGTTAAAACAAGGTATAAAATGCCAACACTGCTCACCATTTCAACCCTGCTTGTATCTTTTCTTGTAACATTAATTGTCACGCCCTATTGGATCCGAAGGTCAAAGAAGGCCGGTCTTATAGGCAAAGACAAGCACAAGGCCGATGACCCGCCCATAGCTGAAGTGGGCGGCCTGCCTGTTGTCTGCGGGTTTATTTTTGCAATATTCTATTACATTGCCACCAGGGTTTTCATATATGGTAAGACAGACGGCCCTCTTATGCTTGTCCTTGCAACATTACTAAGTGTCCTCATAGCAACAATAATCGGCATAGTGGATGATATCCTTGGCTGGAAAATAGGCCTTAGGATAAGGTACAAGATTGCCCTCACCCTGTTTATTGCCCTTCCAATAGCTGTTATTAATGCTGGTCATTCTATGATGAATTTTCCTGTAATTGGCCATGTTGAGCTGGGACTATTATACCCATTGGTAATAATCCCCCTGGGTATTGTAGGGTCTTCTAATGCTTTCAACATGCTTGCAGGCTACAATGGTCTTGAGGCAGGACAGGGAATAATAATCCTCTCAACCCTTGGTATAATATCATATCTCACAGGCTCAGGGTTCGTGGCTGTGCTCGCCCTTTCGATGGTATTCTCACTTTTAGCTTTCATCTTCTACAACAGGTATCCTGCAAGGATATTTCCTGGTGATACCCTGACCTATGCTGTAGGCGCCCTCATCGCTATCGTTGCAATCCTTGGGAATATTGAGATGTTTGCCATAATCCTCTTCATCCCGTATTACATCGAGTTTATACTGAAGATGAGGGGGGGCATGAGGAAGGAGAGCTTTGCCAGGTTGAATAAGAAGGGGTCGCTTGAGAGGCCATATTCTAAGTATTATGGGCTTGAGCATATTGCAATAGATGTAATAAAGCTCGTAAAAAAAGATGTGCACGAGATTGACGTGGTCTATCTTCTTTTGTTTTTCCAGCTTCTTGTGGCCGGGATAACTTTTGCATATTTTATGTTTTAATATAGGTATTAAGTCAAGTTTTTAGGTATCTGTTAGGTATTTAAGCATTGTTTGCTTTATTTTTCATAGTGCAAAAGAAATTTTTCCATCCACTGGCTGCTGGTTCGGCTTAAACACGGCACTGAGGGTGCCTGCCGAACCAGCGCCCATGGAGAAATTTCAAATTGAGCAGCCCTCTGGGCTTGATTCCAGCACTTGAAGGAAAAATCCAGCCACGGCCGGGCGTAGCTGACCGCGTTCCCCTACAAAGTGGGGGGTTGCGGTCAGCGGAGTAGGCCGCTGAACTCAGGTTCGCGGCCGTCCGCGCCTTGAGTGGATGGATTTTTTCAGGAAGATGCATTTGAAGCATACTGTATATATTTACAACAAAATTGTGAGCGAATGGATTTTTTAATATAGAAATATATTTAGAATTATGGCTCAAAAACCATACTGACATAACTGACAGAATTAGAATAATCACCTATGATGTCAGCAGAGGTATAATATTTCAATAATTCACCCCTCCTTGCGCCCATGCTCTTCAGTATCTCGATCTGCAGCGCTATCGCATTATACCCGCATATTGTTGCTTCATTCCTGATGACATAGTCCAAAAAGCTCTTTGAGTCAAGCCTGGTGATAAGCTCTACAGCGCCCATGTCCAGTTTCTTCAGCCTCTCCTTGACATCATCTGTAAACGGGACATATCCATAGCTCATCCCGTAATGTGTGAAATCTGAGCTTGCAAGCACGCATACCTTCTTCTTTGAGCCTTTGATAGCCTCAGCCACAGCTTTCCCTGTTTTTGCAAAATCGCATGAATGCGATACAGATACCGGGACAAACCTGAAATCATCGAAGATAAACTGGAGAAAGGGCAGCTGCACCTCGATTGAATGCTCGTGCAGGTGCGCATTATCATCGATCTCAACAGGGGTTTTATCCACAAGAAGCTTTGTAAAATCTGCGTCCACTTTTGCAATTCCCAAAGGTGTTTCCCAGTCTGCAAGCATCGTGCCTGCATCAGATGTGCCTAATCCAGAGTGGCTGAAGCCGAGGATGATGAAAAGGTCATACTGGTTATCCCTGATAGCATTATAGCTGTGTGCAGCGCACGCTCCTGAAAACGGATAGCCTGCATGCGGGACAACAGCGCCAAGCACCTTTTCCCTGGGCCTTGCCTTTCCCGGGCCGAGCTCAGAGGCAAAACATCGCCTTATCTCCTGCAAAAGCTCAGTCTTTTCCCCTGGATAGAACTGCCCTGCAACTATAGGTTTCCTTATCATTTTTTCATGAATGTATTCTATGCTTGAGGTATAACAGCATCAGGCCCATGATTATGACTATGCCTATCATCACCAGGCCGGCTGTCCTGCCCTCATCAGTGCCAAACTGTGAAAGGGATGGCAGGCTTAGCCTAGGCAGCTTTATGCTGGATAGCCAGCTTTTGTTACCTGCCTTCTGGCTTTCCGGTGCATTGCTGCCTTGCTCATCTGTACTGTTGACAGGGCCGCTCTCGCCCTGGCTGCTGCCCTTTGTGCTTACCTTAACAGGCCAGGATGATGTCTTGACGAACTTTTCCCTGAACTCGCTCCTGTACGATACGCTTATGTTCAGATAATAATTGCCTGCCTGCTCTGGGGTATATCTTGTGTCAAGGACTACGAGCTCATTGTTGCGTCCCAGTTGGTCCTTTTCAACAGATGTGTTCTTAAAGCCGGGCAGGTCAGAGCTGATATTTGCCTCAAGGTCAAGAAGCGGCTTCTCCTGGCTGGGGTTTATCAGTTTTATCATGAAACTGCCCTCCTGGCCTACTTTAAGCTGGTCATCCAGGTTTGGGGCGATCTCGACATCAAGGTTGGAGCTTGTCTTAAACCTGCTTTGTTCAGACGCGTTCTGCCTGACCCCGCTCGCAAGGTATTCTGCATACAGGCTTACCTTGTATTCGCCGGTCCTTACTGCCTGCGCCTTGAGCATGAAGACCTGGCTTTCACCTGCAGAGATGCTGCCCTTCCATGTATTTGAGTCAGAAAGCCCTCCCCTGTCAAGGATCTTCAGGCTGCCTGGCAGGCTGACTGCCATCTTGTTTATATTAATTGTTTCATTATAATTGTTGCTCAGGTTAATGAGTATGCTCAGCATATCGCCAATGGTCAGCCTCGTCGCGCTCAGGTCGATGGCCGGCTTGATGACCTTTTCCAGGATTACGAGTTTTGCAGTATCGCTTACCTTTTTCTTGTCGATGCCGTTGTAGTACTCAAGGCTCGCAGTTGATGTAAAGCTCTTGTCCTTGACTGCTTTTATAGTGTATTCGCACTTAAAGCCATTTCCCTTCCTTAAGGTGCCTGTCCAGACAACCTTGTTGTTGTCGATATCGCAGCCGCTTGCTTTCTTGACCTCGACCGCGCTCGGATAATCATCCTCAAAAACCACATCAGTGGCATCAGCAAGCCCGGTGTTTTTTATCTCCACGCGGACTGTCGTTTCCTCGTCGATAAGCAGCTTCTGTTTGCCGAAATCCCTTGTAAGCTCCAGGCTTGCCAGTTTTGCATATACCTGCACCAGCATCTCGGTCTCGACATCTTCGGAATGTATGGGCGCAGGCAGGACCTCTCCGTTCAGAAGCTGTCTTGTCTTGTTCAGGCAAATGTTAAAAGGGCTCAGGTACCTGCACTCTCCGAGCGGCACATTAAGGGAATTGCCCTCGAACGTGATAAGCATGCTTGGGTCGACCCACAGTGTCTCGAACTTTATCTTCCCTGCCTTGAAGCTGTCCCCTGACTTGACATAATCATCGAATATCTTCTGCGGCTTCTGTGCATCTTCCTCTGCATAGGCCAGCACTGCAAGCGAGATTATAAATAGGATGCAGATTACGCTCATCAGACCCGTCATGCGCACGACCCTATGTCTGGCAGAGGACTTCATCATTATCAATGTCCAAATCATCATTATCTTCGATAATCCACTCCAGCTCATCAGGAGATTCTGTCTGGAACCAGTAATTGGCCTCCTCCTGCTTGAGAAGTGTCATGCTGCCAAGCTCCTTTACATCTATCTCATTGCCTGTCGTATCAAGATACACCCTTTCTATATTGAAGGTCACTGACTGGAGGAACGGCGGGTGGATGTTGAAGATCAGCTTCTTTGAATACTCAGCGATGATATCATGTATCTCCTCCTCAAGGTCGGCATCGTATCCCTCTTTTATCTGCTTTATGACAGCCTTGACCTGTGGACCAATAAGTTCATCCTTTAAAAACAGGCAACTGTCTATGCTGATGTCAGCCTCGTCCATAGCAGGGTTAAACTCTATCTTCCTAAAATAATCATCTTTCCTGAAAAGATCACTCCTTATCTTAAGCTCAGGCGCCTTCTGGCTCCAGGTTGTATCAAAGTTATAGAGAATCTGCTCCGGAGTGAGCTTTTCAATGTCCAGGGGACCATATGCGGCTCTTGAGGCCTTGACGACCAGGAAATCAGGCACTATCTGGTGTATGCCGTCAGGGCTGACCTTGCCTTCCTCAGCAGGTATCTTGGCCTTGAAATGCAGCTCGATGTTGTTTACCAGGCTGTATTTGTCAAAAAGGTTTTCGATGATCGTGACAGCATCCTTCTCAACCTTGGCTACTGTCTTGTCGATGCTCTCAAAATCATCTTCATCATATAGGTTTGCGACAGTGGTCTTGTTAAATTCCATGCCAAGGACAGTGCTGTCTGATACATAATCCATAAGGAATATTGGGGTATAGTTTATCTTGTCATATATCCTGTACCTGAGATCATCCCACTTATCAAGTATTATATCGAACTCATCCCTGTCGATCTGGTAGTTTGCGATCATCGTGCTCTGGTTCCATCTATCATCTTTCTGTGTAACATCTGCCTCGATACTTACCTTTTTTATCGCAGAGTCTGATTCGAATGTTGTCCTTACTATGTTTGCAATGAGTTCCTCGAACAGCTTCTGGTCATCCATGGGCGTTTTTTGCCACCCACTGGAATCAGTGTTCTTTTCAAGCTTGAACCTGACACTTATCATGGTCTCATTGGAGCTGTTGTCGGTTGTGCGCAGTATCTTAACATCCTTGGCGTTCTGAGCATATTTGAGGAGGTTGACCTCAACCTGGAACTGCTCTTCAAGCTTCATGTATTTACCGATACCCTGGTATATTGATGCTGATTTTGTCTTCATGAGCATAAACTCATCCTTGCTTATCTCGAAAACACCTATCTGCTTGCCATCATTGCTTCCGTCAAGCAGGATGATCTTTATGTTGCGGACATCCCTTGGTGTGCTGAGGAAATTATCGATTATGCCTGCAAAATTGTTTGACAACTGCTTTGTCCCCTCGCTGGGGTCAAAGTTCTGGACAGGGTATGCAACCCCGATATCATACTGCCCAGGCATACCTTCAACAGGGATAAGCTCCACATCTGTCTCCTGGTTGAACTTGAAGAAACGGCTTGCATCCTCCTGGAGGGTGCTTCCCTGCTGGCTGGAGCTGTCAGTTCCGCTTTTGCTGCAGCCAAGAATAATTAGGATGGCAAATACCACTAAGAACGCTCTTTTTTTCATAGTAAAAAAATAAAAAAATCTTATGCAAAAGCCCGCTTATGGCCTTGCCTTGCCAGCGATCCTTCCGACTGTGCTGTGTGTCATCCCTGTAGTGTTGCTTGTGTACGTCACTGTCACATCAGCAGAGTATCTCTCACCGTCTGACATGCCGCCGCAGCCTGTCAGTGTGACGACAACGGGGTCGCCGTTTTTTAACCCTGTGGTCCCTGCAGTTGCCGGACTCCAGCTGACACCCGTACAGGTTCCCACACCATCACCATTTGAGAGCGTGGCACCGTTCATAACAGCAGTGTAGCCCTGTGAATTTGTCAGGGGAAAGCTGATTGTACCGCCACCGGCAGATGCGTCAGGGTTTTCTGTGCAGTCCATGCCTGCTGCAAACTCGCATCTCTGCGGGAGCAGGTTTCCGGGACTGAGGACTCCAAAATATGCCAAAGCTCCTATTGCAGCCAGGACAACCAGGATGGCCCAGCCATAGGTCATCAGGAACTCCATAGCTGCTTGACCTTTCTTAAACATCTTCATATCACCTCTTTTTTTTATGGTATTGAATAATACAATTACTATCCATGGGATAACTCATATTTAAATGTTTCGAATCATTATATAGCTATACTAAAATGTATATTAAAGTAACTCAGAACATACCTCCCATCAGGGTTCCGAGTATGACCGAAGCGAAGTAGAATACAATCAGTGAGACGATGAGGTAGATAGGGATGTACTGCAGCCCCTCCTTGACATTGCCTTTCTTGATTGTAGCAACGATAACAGCTGAGAAGATAGAGCTTACAGCAAGGCAGCTGTAGGCAAATATCCTGTAATCGCTCATCTTTATGTTGTCGCTGCTCATGTTTATCGAGAGTCCGATACCTCCTCCCTTTATTCCGCCGCCTGCTGCAACATCGCCGGCGATTGACTGCACGATATGCAGGAGCTGGTTTGACAGGCCGAACAGGAAAGGAGCTGCGATCATAGCGGCAAATGAGATGAATATGACATATGTTGTTACGTTTGCCGACATCTCTTTCTTCATCCCCCTCATGTCCTGGATGTTTAATGCGATCTTGTTCAGCAGGTCTCCCACATCACCGCCTGCATCCATGCCCTCGTTAAGCAGGTATACAGACCTGAGAAGGATAAGGGAGTCGTATCTCTTGGCAAAGTTGACAAGTGCCACGCTGAGCTCTTCTCCAGCAAGGGTCCTCTTTGCTACATCCTCTATCTCCTTTGCAAGGACCCCGAACCTTGGCCTTACAGCGAACCATAATGCCCTGTCAATGGGCATGCCTGCCCTGATGTTCGCAGATGTCAGCTGGAGAAAGTCAGGCAGCACCTCCTCTACGCTCAGCTTTCTCCTGAACATGAGAAGGTCCAGGTAGATCATGAATACCAGCCTGCTCGCTCCCCATACAAAGAGGAATCCGAAGACCCATAGTACCAGCACCTGGATGATTATGCCTGTGACAGAGCCGCCTCGTTGCACAGCAAAATAGATATATAAGCCAGTCATGAGTGTGGTCAGAGCAATGGCAGAATAGAACATCCTTCTTGATGCAGTGACGTGGTCTATCTCCAGCCCTGCCTTTTCAAGATAGTCTGCAAGCCTTCTTTTTCTTTCAGCAGCAGTTACCTTCTTGCGCTTTTCCTTCTCTTTTTTCCTGAACAGCTTCCTCAGGTCAGTCTCCTTAACATCCTCTTTATCTTTCTTTTTGTCTTTTTCTTTGCCTTTCTCCTTTATATTCTCCTTATCTTCCTTTTTTCCTGGCTTTACAGTTGCTTCTGGCTTGTCATCCTTCTTTTTCACTTCGGACTTTGCCTGTTTTGCTGTTTCAGGAGCGCTTTCTTTTGCTTTTTTCAGCCCCAGCCTGGCAAGCAGCCCTTTGCCTGCCTCCCTATGCCCTGGCATGGCCAGATCATCCTCAATCTCGATCTTTGCAGGCATGTCGCTCTCTTTTTTCCCAGCATCCCTTTTAAGATCATCAAGAAGATCTTTGTATTTCTTGTGCAGGTCATCCGTGTGCGGATTTTTCCTGTTTTTCAGGCTCTCCTTATGGTGGCCAGCCTCTTCTGGCATATCCTGCTTTTTTTCCGGCTCTGCCGCATGTTTTGGGCGTTTCATAAGCCTTGAGAAAAACCCTAGCTTTTTCTCCTTTTTTATCCTGAACTCATGGAACTTTTTTGAAAGAAGTGCAGTCTCGTCATCAGAATGCTTCCTGTGCGGCAGGGCCTCTTTTTTTCTGGCATGCCTCTTTTTTTCCCTGTATTCCTGAAATTTTTTTTCAAGGTCTTTTTTCATCTTAAAAATCCACCGGCGGTCTGGATGATTTTATCAGGGCATAAAACATGAACTGCATAAATGCAAGAAGGCCGGCAATGCTCAGCAGCACTGCAAGGCTGAGCTGGAACCCGATAAAGCTGGAAAATATTATAAGCATGGTCGTGCCGAGCGACGGAAGGATGATTGCGATGAGCATGTAGAACATCGCCAGCGGATTAAGCTTTCTTCCGTATTCCTCCACAGCTATCTTCTGGTCATCGATTATCTGGGACAGGACCTGGCTGAGCGCTGCAGTGACATCTGCTCCTGTCTTGATTGAGTTGAGTATCTGCCACAGCATCTTCCTGAGGTCGCCGCTCGGTACAAGCTCGGTCGCCTCGTTTATCGCATCCTCCATGGATGTTCCCATGTTCACCTTGTCGATGATTGCCCTGAAATATGAACCTATTACCGGGTAGACCCTGGCAACATTGATAAAGGCATTGTAGACAGGGACGCCGGACTCTATCTCGATTATGAGGAAATGCGATGCAAAGACGATCTCTTTGCTGATCCCGCTCTCCTTTTTGCGTATCTTGACATCTGGTATCTTGACCAGATATCCGAAGAGCAGGACAAATATTATGGGAAACAGCATGAGCGCAATGACGAAAGGCTGGTTGAACGATGTCAGGAGCCCGCCGATAAACAATATGGACACGCCGAAGCTCAGCATCAGGGAGGACATGAGGGTCTTCTTTAAAAATTCCTCAGGGGTGTCCAGGATGTCTGCCTGTATGAGCTTATGCTTAAGATTAGGCACCCAGTGCATGAGATTTTTGTAGATTATGTTGATCTTCCTTCACCCGAACCTTTTATTGGCGCGCACATACTTCATAAGGTTGTCGTAGTTGGTGTAGTATTCTGCCATGACCCTGCCCACAGCATCCACTGTATCGATATTATGCCTTACCATGTACTTGAGGATCTTCTCCTTTACTTTCAGTATCCTGTTCAGCTCCCTTGCAGAGTTTCCTGTGTACAGCTCAAGGGTCTTCATCAGGGTCTTGGACTTGCCGCATTTCCTTAGAATGTCACGCTTTGCATCGAACTGCATCAGGATGTTGTAGCTTGAATCAGGGTTTATCTCTGCTATCTGGAATGTCCTTCGGAGGCCGGTCCTCCTGTTCCTGAACTGGAGAATAAGCAAGGAAATTGCGGGCAGCATGGTCCTGGGCACGTCTATAGGCGGGTTGACAAGCCTGTTTATTGTCTCATCAACATTGTTTGCGTGGAACGTGGCATAGCAGCTGTGGCCTGTATGTATTGCTTCAAAGAGCGTCTCAGCCTCCCTTTTTCTCCTGACCTCTCCGACGAGTATCCTGTCAGGCCTCATCCTGAGTGAGTTGACAAGCAGGTTTTCCATTGATACTTCGCCCTTACCTTCAGTGTTCGGCTGTCTGGTCGACATCGGGACCCAGTGCAGGAATTTCGGCAGCCTTATCTCGCGCGTATCCTCTATAGAGATGATACGCTGGTTAGGCGGGAAGAAGCTTGCAAGGACATTAAGCGTCGAGGTCTTCCCTGATGCTGTCCCTCCTGCGATTATCGCGCTTAACTCGTATTGTATCGCGAGCCATGCTAGGGCAGCTGCCTCGAGGCTCATCGTATTGCTCCTGAGGAAATGTGTTATGGTGAACGGGTCCCTGGAGAACTTCCTGATAGTTATAGTGTTTCCATGTGCTGATATTGGAAGGAGTGTCGCATTTACCCTGTCCCCTTCTTCCAGATGCGCGTCCAGGAGTGGCTCAAGAACGCTTATCTGCCTTCCGACACGCCTTGCTATCATTGTCGCATAATGCTTGGTGCGCTCCTCGTTCGGCAGCATTATGTTGGTCTTCAGCCAGCCATGCTTCTTGTGGTACACCCAGACAGGCTCGTCCGACCTGTTCACAGTGATCTCTTCAAGCAGCTTGTCGTTCATAAGTATCTCGATATTTCCCAGGCCGAGGCTTTTCTGGATAAGGTATGTGGTGAGGTACCCCTTTGACTTGTCATCGATATCAGGGAAATATTTCTGGATAAGGATCGATATAGTCTCCTTGAACCTGTCTTCGACAACCCCTGTCTCCTTCAGGTTGGTGATGTCGACCATCCCCAGGCTGACCTCCCTTATGAGCTTTCTTCGTATCTGCTCAAGGATTATCTCCGTGGTCTTGCTTATGCTTGATATGGAAACCTCATATATCGGGACGAACTCATCTTGCTTCCTGAAAATCCTTATGTTGATG
>CAZPXC010000040.1:0-14324 GCA_964590935.1 uncultured Methanosarcinales archaeon | reverse complement strand
CCTGACTTTCCTGAGCTTAAGCAGCTTAAATATCACAAATCCAAGGACAAAGGTTACCAGGGTTACGACAACTACGACCGGGCCAAGGCTCAGGATACCGGATGTCAGTGTCTCGTGGTTCAGCCCGATAAAGATGTAGAATGAGAGGCCATATACAAGGTTTATTATTATATTCTTCTTATTGAATATTTTCCATTTAAGGCTGTGGATAAGCCTTGCGATGATGATAGGAACGACGAGGAGGAGAAGCAGTATCTTTATGAAATAAAATATGTCCACCTCTTTTCCCAGGAGCAGGTACACAAGGACAGGAGAATAGACCAGAGCAAAGAGATAGCATAGCATCTCTCCAATAACAGAGTCCTTAATATCTCCTTTATACAGGTGAACCAGCGGGATTATCCCTATTGCCGGGGGCACGGCTGCAAGGATGACAAACCCCCTGAAATAATCAGTGTTCCTGATAAAAAAGTAACTCAGGATAATGATCAGCGGGGACAGGACAAAGTAGTTGATAAGGTTGAGCCTTAGCGCCTTTTTGAAATTGTTCTTGTTAAGATGGCCCAGGTGAACGCCCTTTATCGAGAATACCATCATGATTATCAGCGATGGGATAAGCATGATTTTCAGCATATCTGCAGGTCCGGGAATGATGAAGCCAAGCAGGATAAACACAAAAAATACAATTTTTGAGTTCTCAAGCACATTCATGGTGTTTTTACTGTAGCAGGGGTTTTATAAGTTTTTTTGTTTGGCCGTTCTGTTCAATTGAGGTAATATTGGGATTGGTAATATTACTTATATTTACTTACAATTTAGTTATAACTTAGTTCTAACTGCTATAATCTTTGAGAGTCTATAGGAATACATTTAAATACTTCTAATTTACTTCTTATAACTAATGGAACTAAATCAGATAATAGGAATTATTGAAGGTGGAGAAACTCAAGAAGTCGAGTTTAAGCAGTCTTTTCACAGTGCTCAGGATATTAGTAAAACTATATGTGCGCTGGCAAATACTTTGGGCGGAATACTTCTAATAGGTATTAATAAAAATAAAAAAATTATAGGAGTTACTTCAGACACAGACACTTTACAACAACAAGTTTCTGCTGCAAATCAGTCGGTTCTACCCACACCCCTCATCTCAGTAGAAATCCACAGGCACAAAGATAAGAAAATCCTTGCAATCATTGTTCAGAAATCACCAGATAATTCTTACCACACATTTCATGGAGCAATCCATGTAAGGGTCGGCAGCACAACAAAAAGGATTGACGGACAGACGCACCTTGAATTTCTGCGTAATAGACAGATACTTTCATTTGACGAAAGCTACGAAACAACGTTTAGTATTGATGATATTGGTCTGGAGAAAGTAAATGAGTACCTCAAAACAAGAAAACAAGAAAAATATCTTGAAACTCATTCTTTGCAAGATTTTCTCTTAAGCAACAAGCTTGCTTCAAGAAACGGAGAACTCAAGATAAAGAATCCAGTCATACTTCTTTTTGCAGAAAATACTGTTCAACACTTTCCTCAGGCTGAAGTCAAGCTTGTCCAGTTTTCTGGAAAAGAAGCAGTTGCAATTCTTTCCCATAAGCTGGTTCAGGAAAGCCTTCCTCATGCTATTGATCAGGCGATTGCATTCGTAGAGAAGCACCTTTCAAAAAATATCGAAGTGACTGGTTCACCAAAAAGAGTTGAGAATTATGAATATCCTTTAAATGTCATCAGGGAAGCTATTGTCAATGCTATTGCGCACAGAGATTATTTCAGTAGGGATTCTGTCCAGATTTATCTCTTTGATGACAGAATTGAGGTAACTAATCCCGGCTCGCTGCCTAATGCTCTTCCAAAAGAGATGTTTGGAACAATCTCTGTACAAAGAAACCCTATTACTTACAGGTTCTTGCGGGATATGGGCTATGTTGAAGGGCTTGGCACAGGAATTCCTCGCATGAAGAATGCAATGCGACTGGCAGGTCTTTGTGACCCAGAATTTAAGATTACAGAGAGCTTTTTTAGGATTATCTTGTACAATGCAAAAGGGTCTAAAAAGCCTATTGAGTCCTTGAAAGACCTAAGTGTTCGGCAAAAAAAAGCGCTCGAATATGTAAAGAAGCATAAAACGATAAAGGCGAGGACGTATGCAGATATGAACAATGTTTCATACGCTACAGCAGTTAATGACATCAATGAGATGATAACATTTGGCTATCTGAAGAAAGTGGGGGCTTACAGAGGCGTATATTACGTTCTGGAGAGGGAGGAATGATGGCAAATAGTGGTGCTAATCTTGTATTTATAAAGGAACAATCCACTTTTAAATAGAGGTTTGCTACGAAACTCCGAAAATCTTACAGAACACTTGTTTCATAACATCCACATGGTGAACGATACGTGTCTGGATGCAAACACAGGTAATAAAAGCTATTTCCAGAATCAGATGTCTATCATCTCGATCTCTATGTTCAGGCCTTCGGGTATCGGCACCCTCATCACAAGCCTGAGGGCACGCTCATCGATGCCCAGGTCAATCAGCCTCTTGTGTATCCTCATCTCGTAGCGTTCCCATGAGGCCTTGCCTTCGCCAGAAGGAGCTTTCCTGGTAGTTATCTTCAGTTTTTTAGTTGGCAGGGGTATAGGTCCACGCATGTCTACTCCTGTCTTCTCTACTATGTCCTTGATGTAGTTGCATACTGAATTGATCTTATCAATGTCAGTGCTTGCAATCTTTATTCTCGCTTTCTGCATTTTCTGTTTTCCTTTGACCTACCCCATGACAATACCAGGTTCATCATGATCAATGAAATAAAGTAAAAAAAATTTATTTTTTAACAAGATCTATGCACATCCCTGCAGCCACAGTCTGGCCTGAGTCTCGGACAGCAAACCTTGACAACTGTGGGATGTCCTTTTGCTTCTCGATCACCAGTGCCTGTACAGGCTTGACCTTTACAATAGCTGCGTCTCCGTTTTTCACGAAGTCAGGCTTCTCTGCTACTGTTTCGCCTGTCGCTGGATTAAGCTTTTTCTGGATCTCTGTTATCTGGCATGCGACCTGCGCCGTGTGTATGTGGAACACAGGTGTGTAGCCTGCTGTGACAACGGTCGGGTGATTCAGTATCACGATCTGTGCTGTGAACTCGGTTGCGACAGTCGGGACATTGTCTGCATGACCAAGAACATCGCCGCGGGCAACATCCTTCTTGCCAATGCCGCGTACATTAAAGCCGACATTGTCGCCTGGCTCGGCTTTCTGGAGCTGCTCATGGTGCATCTCTATCGACTTCACTTCACCATTGACACCCTTGCCCTCTCTGCCAGGAACAACAGTGATCTTGTCTCCGACTTTCATGACCCCTGTCTCGACCCTTCCTACAGGAACGACGCCTATGCCTGTGATGTTGTATACATCCTGTATAGGCAGCCTCAGCGGTAGGTCTGTGGGCTTTTCAGGCTGTTTTATCTTGTCCATCAGTTCGTACAGGGACGGTCCAGTGTACCAGGACATGTTCTCTGACTTCTTGAAGACATTGTCTCCAGGGAATGCAGCGATCGGTATGAACGGTATCTCATCCGGCTTGTATCCTATTGACTTGAGCAGCTCTTCGACCTGCTTTTTCACTTCCTGGAACCTCTTCTCATCGTACTTGACCATATCCATCTTGTTCACTGCGATGATCAGCTGGTTGACGCCAAGGGTCCTTGCGAGGAAGACATGCTCCTTTGTCTGAGCCATGACACCGTCATTGGCTGCAACGACAAGTACGCCGACATCAGCCTGTGATGCGCCTGTTATCATGTTCTTGATGAAATCCTTGTGGCCGGGTGCGTCAATTATCGTAAAATAATAATTGCTGGTGTCGAATCTCTTGTGAGCAAGGTCTATAGTGACTCCCCTCTCTCTCTCTTCCTTGAGGTTGTCCATCACGAACGCGAACTCGAAACCTGCCTTTCCCAGGTTCTGTGCCTGTTCCTTAAGCTTTCGTAGCGCCTGCTCATCGATATTGCCTGAATCAAATAGTAACCTGCCAACTGTTGTCGATTTTCCATGGTCAACATGCCCGATAAAAACAATGTTTATGTGCGGTTTATCCTTTGCCATCTTATTTGACCTCCATTTAAGTTTTCCGAGTTTTTAGATGGAAAATATGCCCCTATATAAAGTTATCGAATTTGCCGACAAAAAAATTAAAATACAAGCTGTTTTTTTAATGCACTATGAAAATAACAATCAGCGGCACACCGGCTTCGGGAAAAAGCACTGCTGCAAAGCTACTGGCAAAAAGGCTTGGTTATAAGCATTACTCTATGGGCGACCTCCAGAGGAATATTGCAAATGAGAAAGGCATCGATATTGTAGAGCTTTCCAAGGTGGAGAGCAAGGATGACAGCTATGACCGGATGATCGATGAGAAACAGGTCAGGATAGGCAAAGAGAAGAAGGATTTTGTCATCGACACTTGGCTTGGCGCAAAATTCATTCCTGATGCTTTCAAGGTATTCATCGATGCAGGGCTTGACATAAGGGCCGGGCGCAGGCTCCATCACCAGCGCCCTGAAGATGATTATGATGACCTGGAGACCATCAAGGCGAAGATGGCTGAGCGTGAAAAGAACAACAGGGAGCGATGGATAAGGTATTACGGGTTTGACTATACCAAAGAGAGCAACTATGACCTCTTTATAGACTCATCAAGGCTCTCTCCCAAAGAGGTTGTCTCGAAGATACTTGAGCATATAAAGGGTTAAGTCAGGTTTCTAAATACATAATTGGCAAAAAAGTTTAGTCGTCCGGCCATGGCTGGATTTTTTCTTGCAAGTGCAAGATGCAGGCCCGAAGGGCTGCTCAGGAAGAAAGCTTTTCATTGGCGCAAACTGGCAGGCGCTCTCAGCGCCGTGTAGAAGCCAGTTTGCAGCCAGTGAATGAAAAGATTTCTCCTGCACCATCAGGAAACAATCAAAACTAGGTCAACATGGAAACACATATATATAAATTGTCCATTTCAGGATAAAAAATGATAAGGATCACAATTCACGGAAAAAATGCCAGGGAATACAAGAAAGGCATAACAGCAAAAGAGGTTGCAGGCAGCCTGGACAAGAAGGCGCTCGCAGTCAAGATTGATGGCAAACTATCTGACCTGAGCACTGTGATAGAGAAGGATTCTGCTATTGAGTTTGTGGACTATGATTCTGATGAGGGCAAGGAGGTATTCAGGCACAGCGCCTCGCATATCCTCGCCCAGGCTGTAAAGAGGCTCTTTCCTGGTGTGAAGCTGACCATCGGGCCTGCCATAAAGGACGGTTTCTACTATGATTTTGATGTTGAGAGGCCGTTCACCCCTGATGACCTGAGGAAGATCGAGAAGGAGATGAAGAGGATCGTCAAGGAGAACAATGTCTTTGAGAGGCTTGATGTCACTGCTGCTGAGGCGACCGAGATGTCCAGAAAAAGAGATGAGCCGTACAAGGTAGAGCTTATCCAGGACCTTGGCGATGAGCAGGTGACTGTCTACAGGCAGGGCGAGTTCATGGACCTGTGCAGGGGCCCCCATGTCCCTTCTACAGGATACGTAAGGGCGATTAAGCTTACAAAGCTCGCAGGCGCATACTGGCGTGGCAAGGCTGAGAACAGGCAGCTGCAGCGCGTCTATGGTGTCGCGTTCCCTTCCAAAGAAGAGATGAAGCAATACCTTACGCTTCTTGAGCAGGCAGAAAAAAGGGACCACAGGAAGCTGGGCAGGCAGCTGAAGCTTTTCAGCTTCCATGATGAGGGCCCGGGGTTTCCGTTCTGGAAGCCAAAGGGGCTCTTTATCTTCAACAAGCTGCTTGAGCTATGGCGTGATGAGCACAGCAAGGCTGGCTATGTGGAGATAAAGACACCGATAATACTGAGCCGGAAGCTCTGGGAGCAGAGCGGACACTGGGACAACTACAAGGACAACATGTACTTTACGAAGATAGATAATGAGGATTATGCGATAAAGCCCATGAACTGCCCCGGAGGCATGCTCATGTACAACGAGGAGGTCCATTCATACAGGGAGCTTCCCCTAAGGGTGGGTGAGATCGGCCTTGTGCACAGGCATGAGCTGTCCGGAGTGCTCTCAGGCCTGTTCAGGGTCAGGATGTTCCACCAGGACGATGCACACATATTCATGACCCCTGAGCAGATAAAGGATGAGATCCTTGGGGTCATCAGGCTCTCTGACAGGTTCTATTCAAGGTTCGGTCTCAGCTATCATATGGAGCTTTCGACCAGGCCGGAGAAATCTGTCGGCTCGGATGAGCAGTGGGAGGCAGCAACCAATGGCCTCAAAGAGGCTCTTGACTCGACCGGCAGGGAGTACAAGATAAATGAGTGCGACGGCGCATTCTACGGCCCGAAGATCGACCTGCATATAAAAGATGCCATAGGAAGGACATGGCAGTGCGGCACTATCCAGCTTGACATGTCCATGCCAGAGCTCTTCGGCCTGACATACATGGGAAAGGACGGCCGGGACAACCACAGGCCTGTCATGATCCACCGTGTCATCTACGGCTCGCTGGAAAGGTTCATCGGCATCCTTATCGAGCACTATGAAGGTAAGTTTCCTTTATGGCTGTCACCTGAGCAGGTCAGGATACTTACAGTCGCAGAAAGGTTCAACGCTTATGCTGAAAAGGTCAGGGCGATGTATGAGAAGAAAGGCATACGGGTGACTGTTGATTCGCGTTCTGAGACAGTCTCCAAGAAAGTCCGTGAGGCCCAGCTTGAGAAGGTGAATTATATCCTCGTCGTGGGCGAGAAAGAGGAAGGCAGCGGGACAGTCAATGTAAGGACCCGTGACAACAAGATACTGGGAGTTAAGAAACCTGATGAGTTCTTAAAGGAGCTTAAAAAAGAGATTGAAGACTAGATTGAATTGTCATCTATCCTAAAGGAAGTCAGGCCCGCACAAAAGAAATTCTTTCTGCAGTTCTGCGTGTGCACTTGAGCCGCCTGTGATGTTGCCCTTAAGCATCTGGTACATCTCATCATTATAGTCCTTAAACTGCTCTAAAGACTGCGAAAACTTTATAAAGTCAAAACTCTTTTCAGACTTCCTGACAACCTGTTCTAACCCCACTTTTTACCACCATTACCTATGATTATATATAGCATTACAGGTATTTAAATTTTTCTGTTTTTTTCTGTGCAAAAATGGTTTTATCCAAGGCATGCGAAATAATATGAATTATGAAAAATTTTAAATAGCCATGCACCGAATGTAAAAACACATGACAAGAAATGCCGTTGTTATACTTATTCTCCTTATGGCTGTCATAGCCATGCATGATGCGCTTGGGTTTGCCTGCGTGACATACCAGGATTGTCCTGTGCAGAAATGTGCAGGGGCAGTAAGGCAGTGCGTCGACAGCATGTGCATTTACAGCAACTGCATCGTGCCGGATGAATCTTCAATCAAGCCAAGGGAAGATGTCGAAAGCTTTGACGAGACAGTAAAGCCCTTTGAGAAAGGCATAAACCTGAGCACAAAGACCAAGAACCCTGCAGGAGCGAAAAACAACATAATCGGCGCCCTGGGGCTCCAGGGCGTGCTGGCTGTCCTGTTAAGGGTTATCGGGATAATATTCATAGCGCTGTTCGTGGCCCTGTTCCTGATGTTTCTCAGGGGAAAGGGCCTGGCAAGGATCATCTTAATATTTCTGATCATAACGCTTGTCGTTTTATCTGTGGCAGTTATACTTGGGGGCACTGGTTTTTTAACCAGGCTCGTCGGCCGTGAGAAGTCGTGGAATACCATAGAGCCTGATGATTTTCTTGGTTCATGGAGCGCAAAGACCGAGCTAGGCAGCAACCAGATTGGATACGTATCAGGCAGGCTGCTGAATGCTGCAGACTACCTCATAGAGAAAAACGGCCGTGAGGCAGATGTCCTCATACTTGAGATCGACGATGCGCGTTACCTAAGCAGCCTCAGGCTCGGTAATCTCCTGAAGGGGAACCTGGAAAAGCTGGGGGGCGAGCAGATAATGGAGCAGGGCACAGGCAGCCTGAAGACATACCTGTTTGACGAGGACAGGTTTGCCTTTGCAGTGACAGCTGATGAAAGCGATATCGGCGGTATTGCAACAGACATAATAAAAAGGTACCCCGGCGCCCCGACAAAGAGCAGGCTTTTCATAAGCGATACATTGCCACCTGTGATTTATGGATTGACACCGTCGATGGATTCAGTGACGAACGATGATGTTATCTCTTTCATGATGGAAGACAACGGCTCAGGGATAGACGGGATGAGCCTCAGGGTAAGGGGCATCAGCGGGTTTGACAGGACAGGTGATGACTGCACTGAATCAGGGATGGTGTATTCCTGCTCCTTTGCTGCATCAGGGCTTGCCCAAGGTGATAATAGCCTTGCTATAGAGGTAAGCGACATGGTGGGGAACCGTGCAGAGATTATGAGCAGGTTTGTCTACGACAGCAAGGGCATCGAGCTTGCGGGATTGTCCCCATCGCAGGGAAGCTATTCTTCCTCGAGGAGGATCGTTTTCAGGCTTGTCGATACTGTCTCTGGGATAGACCCTGACTCGATATATGTTACAGGCGTTGATTTCAGCCCGGACAGCTGCAATATCAGCCAGAAGGTCATCGAATGCGGGTTTGATGATTATGGGCTGGCAGAGGGCAAGAACACTATAAGCATCGCTGCTGCGGACAATGCAGGGAACAGCGACACTATCGGATCATCCTTTTATTATGATGCGACGCCTCCTGAGATAATCATGAAGGATTATTATTTCGAGGCTTTTGACAATGTTGGCATTGCAGCTGTCAGGGTGAATGGCAGGGATTTCAATGTACAGCAGTGCAGCGGCGACAACAGGCATTATTATTGCAGCACCACAGAGAAGATAGAGAGCGTATCTGTCCAGGACTTTGCAGGCAACACCAGGGAAGAGAGGCAATAGGCTTTCAAACATTTTCATGCACAAAAATGTCGCCAGACAATTTTGTGTGAGGGTTTGAAACCCCGCCATTTATGGCGACATTTTTGGCATCCTAAAAATCCGCTTTCAGTGGAAGTGCCCGTCAAACTCCGTGCTTTAGCACGGGGTAGGGCACTTCCGCGGATTTTTATGATGATGATTCATGTTGTATCTCTCTTTACACTTTGGTGCTTTTTTATTTATGCACAAACAGAGATCTATATTAATGTGTATTTTATTGATATTCGGACAAATAACCCAATCTGTTTATCCCAAACCATCGAATATTTTTTATAATAGATTGTCACCCTAATTTTCAATGGGTTGGGGGACCTACAATGGAAAAAGTTGGTGCTTTATCTAGATTCCTGATATTAGTTTATGCTATGATCTTCCTGATTATTCTGACTAGTGTTGTTTCTGCTGCAACCCTTGTTGACAGCGAGGACTTTGAGAGTTACACAATTTACAATGATTCGACGCCAGTTGACAAGTTCATTAACGAGAGTGATAAATGGGATTGTGCTGATGTTAGTAAGAGGCCATCATGTATTACAAATCAAGGTTCAAGCAAGACAACTTATGCAAAGTATCAAATAGAAGAGGATGCTTGTGATAATAGCTATCTTCATGTCTATGCATTACAGTATCCCAACGCGACTGACGACGATTATAAGTATATCAGATTAATCTGGAACAATGATAATGCAACCCAGGTTGGCTCTTCGGCACATAACTACACATTAAAATATAGGTTCAAAATTAATGCTCACCAATTTGGAAGTTTTGATAATTGGCCAGGATATTTGAATGCTTGGTCGGCACTTTGGACCTATACTGTAACATTAGGTTCACAAGAATTTGGTTTAACAGGAACAGGGGGGAACTGGCTGTCAAATATGACTGGAAGTACGTTCGCTGCTATACGGGGCGAATATTATTACGATCGACTAAAACCTGATGAACCTGATACAAATTGTTATATAAGCGATGGGATGTGGCACGAGATCACTAATTACCTAAAATTTAATTCAACCCAATACTTGATCAATTTTAGTGTTTATGTTGATGGTGAGTTGTGCTGGGATCGACTCACTAAATACCCATATACTACAACAAGTATTCCATTTCAACAATTGTCGCCTTATGTAAGAAAAATCTGGGATGTTAGTTATGATGACATCAGAATCTATGATGGATTTGAACCGCTCACCTATGTTGACTTAGAAATCCTCGATGTTATCCCAATCCAGGTTGTCCCAGATGTTGATATGGTCAAGGATAAATCTGGTTATGTAAGAGTAGTTGCTGTAAATAATGGTCCCTATGGTGAAATAGGGAACGTATCAGTGACATTCAATAATGATTATCTGACACCTGTTGGGTATTCAAATAAAACAATGCCAGTTGGCACCAATGTTAGCTTTGATTTTTATTTCAAACCAACTGTTGTTGGTACTGACTTGCCAATTAATGCAAGTATCGAGGTGATTGGATGATGAGGAATAAATGTCTAAAAAAACTAATTGGGTGGGATTATGGATGAAAAGAATGTAACAATAAAAGTCGTTGAATTTTTTAGACCGACAAAAATTAAGTTGATTATTATTTTGCTAATTTTTATTTTCTTAGAGTTTATGTTAATCATATTTATAAATAGAATGTCATTAGATTGTTTTGGTCCGAATTGTGATTTGCAGGCAGTCCACAATTCTTGGAAACAGATGTCTTTTATAGGCGCAATCTGGATAAATATTTTTGGCATATTGCCTTTTTTAATATTAGTGTACTCACTTATTTCAATTGCAGAATACTTCTATAAAAAGTATCAATCTTCAACAAAAGAAAATGATTAAAAATTATGATACCTATTGTTATTGTAGTATTTTGATATTTCTTATGTTAATCAGCATTGATTCTGTTGAGAGTGAATTGGATAACAACATGACCAATAACCAAAAAAACATATTGATAAACGTAACAGAAACCAAGGACTTTCAAATTACTTTCTACGCAATAAATAATCCTAACAATTTTGAAGAATCAGTCTCAAGTTTTGTTCCTATTATTAAAGCCATGTATCCAATTTCTGATGATGGAATTAATTATCAGATCGGTAAATCTTTTCTTGCTAACTGGCACCCTTGGTTTATTTTGATGAGGGTGTCAAGATTATCAATAATTTCACAGAATATAGTACGTACTGTAGGAATTCTGCCTACAAATTGGTTTATCCAAAAAGGGTATAATAGCCATGGATTTGGTAATGCTATGATGAATGGAGTATTGGTTGAGTATCTTCAGGATTCTGAATATATTCCAGCACATGAACTTGGACATTCGTTTGGTTTGTGTGATGAGTATGATAATGATACTTGGAATAAACAAAACATGCCGTTATTGTTATATCCATGTCCAAACGGAGACAAAGATGACAACAATCAACTAGATCAGGAATGTATTCCAAACGGTTGCCCTGCCAGTACACTGGGTAAATTAGTGCCATGGAATCAATCTATTCAGTTTGTTCAAATGACTAACTTCATGGGTAATAGTAAAATAAATAATACGTGGATTTCCATAGAATCATACAACCAACTTCTTAAAAAATTCAAGAAAGATACAGGAGTGACTGCAATAAGCACTATGATGATAAGTGGTTTTGTAAATAAATCAAGTAATTCAATAGAGTTATACCCTGCTTATGAGTTGGGTATAAGAACACTCACACAAATAAACGACACTCCCAGAGGCAATTATTCAATTGATGTCAGAGATGATAACAATAATCCTCTGTTCTATATGAACTTCACGCCTTCTTTTTATCTGTCTTTTTGGAATGGTTCTACAATTGAGACAAATGAGACCTATTTTATTTTTATTATCAATAATTCAGAAAACATTAGCAGAATACAAGTAGCATTTAATGGAACAATCAAAGATACATTGAATAAGACACCAAATAGCCCAGTGGTATTTGTAAATACAATATCTCAATCCCAACCAATTACAACCACTTTCAACCTAACCTGGGCCTCATATGATGCGGACAATGACACCTTATACAATTCCATCCTAGTAAGTGATGACAATGGCTCAACATGGACAACACTGGAAGTTGACTATGAAAACACAACCTATGAAATAAACCCGGAAGACTTCAGCTATAGCGATGAATATGTCTTCAAAGTAATCACAACAGACAGCTTCAACTCAGGGGAAAACATTTCAAATACAATCTCCATGGGTGTCAAGGATATTTCCATCAATTCTCTCAGAAACATCTCAACTTCAGGAAAAAATGTAACATTGGAATTCATCTTCAAAAACAATCATTATACAACTCAGACAAACATAAATTTCACTTTGGATACAGGCAACAATTTCACTATAAATAACACGCACCAAATCAACCTCTCTGCAGATGAAGTGATAATTGGTCTGGTTCAATATAACTACACAAGCAATGGTGGGCATATGGTAGTTTTGAATGTTACTTCAGCAATAGAGAATGATTCTAAGAACTTTAGAGTATGCATCGGAGGAACTTGTGGTCCGTGGGCACCCAATATCAGGAACCTGACAAATCTAGAAAGCAACAGATTCGTGAACACAATAGGATTTGAAATTTTCAATAATGACACATTGGCAGAATCATTCTGGTTCAATGCCAGTTTGGGTGATGGCACTGAATTAAGCGTGGGACAATTTAACCTAACCGGAAACGAATCGCTGATAGCCTTGCTGGAACATAAATATACCCAACCCGGGATGTATCAACTGAATGTATCTGCATGGGATAATGAACTGGGTAGTTGGACCACTTTCCTCATTGAGGTCTTCACACCAGTAAGTATAACTCAGCTACAGAATATCGAAGCTGATGGAACCAGTAGGCTGTTTTTATTCTGGATAAACAACCAGATTGATTCGGATTATTATGGGCTTAATTTCACTTTCAATACAGGAGAAGATATCATAAACTCATCAGGATTTAATCTTACAGAATATGAATCATTGATATCATTTGTTGAGCACAACTACACCAGCTCAGGCAACTATACTGTAAATGCCACTCTTCATGCTCCGGATTTCACAGACAGTGAGGCAATGGAGGTCATAATCTAAGGAGGTAATCAATATGAAAAAAACAATTGCACTGCTGATAATCATTGTGGCAGTTATACTGGCAAGCATCTTTGCATTGAGCCAAAATGAATACACGAATGAGGAAAATGGTTATGTTAATCAGGAAACAGATTCAGTTGTATCTACAGAACCAATACAGGTAATTGAGACAATACAAGAGCCTGAGCCGCCAAGCGAGCCGCTGCAGGAACTGCCTGAGGACTCGCTTATCAAATGTGATTATGAAATGATCAAAGTAGATCAGGTTTATTATGTTGAGCACCAACAAGAATACTGCCATGATGAAACTGAGATGGATGAGCATGGAAATAACGTCACTGTAGGCACAGAATGCGAAAACATCGCTTGGAAAGAAACAAAAACGAGATTGGTTGATAAAAAAGTCTGTAAACCAGCCACAAAGAGAATCGAGCTCAACAACCAGATCCTTGAATTTGAGAAGCTGCACCAAAGCTGCAAAGTGCATGAGGATTATATTGAATGTGATGAAACATGCTACATGAAGGATGGCAAGAGGGAATGCGGTGACGGCAATGGTGATGGGATATGCCAGCCAGGCGAAACCTGCTTTATCTATCCTGTCACTGATGAGGAGATTAAAGAGCCTAAGGTTAAGAATGGAAAGCTTGATGTCACATTCAGATACAAAGAAAATGACTTTGTGGAGGTGCGAAAATGAGAACTCTCCTCATACTCGTGGTGTGTGTCATTTTGAGCAGCTTTGCATATGCTGTTGACACTTCAGACTGGATGTCACACTGGACAATGGACAATAATGATACTGTCGGCACGATATGTATTGATGTGAATGGAACACAGAACGGGACAATAGTAGGTGACACTGTGACAGGTATTCCTGGCATTATCAATGAAGGATATTATTTTGATGGAGATAATGATTATGTACAGATGGACTATAACTCAGACTTGGATGTGAATGGGTGGACTGAAGGAAGCGTTTATTGCTGGTTTAATGCTTCTAACTGCGATTCTACTTCTATTACCCCTGAAATAATTAGGGATATTTACAATAATGACAAAAGTGGTATTGATATAAAATGTTACGATGAAAAATTTAGGGTTGAATGGCGAAACGGTGCATCATCAAACAACAAGTTTCAAATCTATGATTACGGCACAGTAAATAATGACCAATGGTACTTTGTTGTGATAGTATACAATCAATCAGA